>DAOTMJ010000005.1 GCA_035450225.1 Candidatus Hydrogenedentota bacterium | reverse complement strand
ATATCTGCGTGTATCTGCGTCATCTGTGGATCGTATGGTTCTCCGCAGATGACGCCGATGCACGCAGATGAAAAACAGGGCATGGGTGTTGGGGCCACGCGATTCCAAACTCGAATCCGCAGGTCAAAAGGGATTCAGGGTCGCCAGCGTGCCTGAAAGCCGACAAAGATGCTGTATGCGGGGCAACGATCGTCTGCGCGATTGGGCATCGTGTTCTCGATCGAACGAGGCGGCGGAAAGGCGGCAGGATGCTGCCTCTATCGTAGACGCGGCATCCTTGCCGCGCGTTCCTTGCGTGGGAATTGGTAGGTCGCATTCAGCTTGACACGGCACGCCGAATCCAACCAGAATGATCGCGTCACAGGCTGGAAATTCGTTCCGGCTGTTTTCATGCAGGAGATCCGCGCAAAGTGTCAGGATTCGGGCGCGCGCCGCGTGTGCATTTTTCGGGAATCGGCGGGACGGCGATGGTGGCGGGGGCGCGTTTGGCCGTGGAAGCGGGCTGGGAGGTCCGGGGCAGCGACAATCCGCTGTATCCGCCGACCTTGGACATGGTCGCGGCGCTCGGCGTGCCCGTCGCGGAAGGGTACCGGGCGGAAAATCTGGATTGGAATCCCGATCGGGTGGTTATTGGCAATGCGCTGAGCCGGGGCAATCCGGAAGTCGAAGCGGCCCTGGATCGGAAACTGCATTATACAAGCCTGCCGGAGTGGTTGAAGGACGTGGTGCTTCGCCGACGCCGTCCCGTGGCGGTTTGCGGCACACACGGCAAGACGACGACCACCGCGTTGACGGCCTGCCTGCTTGATCGCGCCGGCTTCAATCCGGGATTTTTGATCGGCGGACAGCCGCTCGATTTCGATCATTCGGCCCGGCTCGGTTCGGAAGGGGCTCCGTTTGTTATCGAGGGCGACGAGTACGACACGGCTTTTTTCGACAAGCGTGCGAAGTTCTTCCATTATCTCCCTGAAATCGCGGTCGTGACTTCCGTTGAATTCGATCACGGCGACATCTACCGCGATCTCGGAGAAATCGAGCGCGCGTTTCAATGGATGCTGCGGCAGATTCCGCGCGGCGGGTGGCTGCTGGCCTGCGCGGATCATCCCGGCGCGGCGGCGTTGATTCCGCATGCCCCGTGCCGGACGGCCACGTACGGTTTCGATAAAAGCGCGGACTGGCGTGGCGAGTGGGACGGCACGTTCCATGACGGCCTCGCGCAGGTCGCGGTTTACCGCCAAGGGCAGCCATGGGCGGAAATGGCGATCCCGCTGGCGGGGCGGCACAATCTGCTGAACGCCTTGGCCGCCGTGGCCGTGGCCGGCACGCTCGGCGCGGAACCGGAAGCCATTATCGCGGCCATGCCGGCGTTTCGTGGCGTCCGCCGGCGCATGGAAGTCTTTCTCGAATCGCGCGGCATGATCTTCGTGGACGATTTTGCGCACCATCCCACGGCGATCCGCGAGACCATCGCCGCGGCGCGCGGCCGCTGGCCGGAGCGCCGCCTGCGCGTCCTGTTCGAACCGCGGTCGAATACGACCGTTACCAATCGTTTCCAAGCCGAGCTCACGGAAGCATTCGTGCAGGCGGACGAGGTGTGGCTTGGCCCCATCCATCGCGCCGAACGCATTGCGGACGACGAACGTCTCAATCGGGAAGCCCTTGTCGCCGAACTGAAAACACGCGGCATCGAAGCGCATTGCGGCGAAGACGCGGCCCAAATGGCCGGCGAAGTTCTTGCCGACGGTCGTGCCGGCGACCTTGTGCTCATCATGAGCAACGGGGCCTTCGGCGGCATATACCAAAAGTTTCGGGAGTTGACGGGAGACGGTTCGTGAACGCGTGTCCGGATGGATTTTCCGAGCGTGATGGATCGGCAGGAAGCCTGCCGCATTTGGCCTGCATACCCTTGCCGGCCTGACCCGTTTCGCCTTTCGAGAAGGGATCGTGTCGCTGGATGATTGATCCGGGCGGTTCAATGAGAAAAGGCTATTTCAGGACTTCATCCGGAATCCGCCAACAGCGGATTCGCTCGCGTTTCCATGTGTATGAAATGGCCACGCCGTTGGACGTGCGCACGATGGCGGGATAGGAATATTCGCCCGGCGCCGTTTCCAAATCGGCGATCGCGGACCATGTTTGGCCGTTGTCTTTCGATACGGTCAGGGTAAGCGGCGTGCGCGGCCCCCAATTGCGGGCGACGGGATTGTACACGAGCAACACGCGGCCGTCATCCAGGCGCAGGGCGTCAATGCCGCTGTTGTTGTTGGGCAGATCGGTCATTTCGGCGGGGGCCCATGTCTTGCCGCCGTCGGACGAATCCGCCCGCGCGATTTTGCCGGCCGTGGTCCGCATGAGCGCATGGACATGGCCCGGGGCTGACTCCCAGAACGTCGGCTGGATCGCTCCTCGGCAATTTGTTTTTTTGACGTCGAAGAAGAAGTCGTCCGAACGTTGCCATGTTTTGCCGCCGTCTTCGGATCGGTCGGCGAACGCTTTCCATGCTTTCTCTTCCGTGGAGGCGGGGGCCAGCCACGCGCCGTCGGACAAAATGATTGGCTTGTTCTTCACGGGACCGCGCCCGCCGCGATCGCCGGGCGCCAGTTCGACGGGATCAGACCATGTCTCCCCATCGTCGCCGGATTGCATCCAATAGGTTTGCCATGACGGCACGCTGGGGCCGACCTTGAAAAAAAGATACGTCGCGCGCTTGGGATCGCGGAAGAGAACCGGGTTCCAATGGGCGATTGGGGCTATCTTCGCCGTGCGCTTTACGGGAGACCATGTGCCGTTGGCAAAGCGCGACGTCCAAATTCCGACATCCGGATCTTTTTCCTTGGTTCCCCCAAACCATGCGCAGAGCAACGTTCCATTGCCCGTTTCGACGAGGGTGGATGCGTGGCATTCGGGGAAGGGGCGATCATCCCCGAAAATGAAGTCCGCCCCGCCGCCCTTTTCGATCACCTGCCGCAGAAACACGTCGGGCGTCAATGCCGCCTGCCCATACGCAGCCAGTCCCGCCACGATCCCCAGAGTCCACATCATCCATCCTCCTTGTCATCGCCATCGTCATTGTTGCGACACAAAGTACAATCCGCATTCATTCAAGTCCGGGTCGCCGCCATGATTGCGGCGCCGAGCGCGCCGGTGAATTGGGGTTTTTCCGCCATGCGCACGGGGCGATCGAGCGCCGTCTCGATGGCCTTCGCCATGCCCGGAACCAGTGCGACGCCGCCCGTAAACAGGATGGGCGCTTCGACATGGCGTCCGGCCATGGCGACCACACGCTTGGCAATCGAGAGTTGGACGCCGGCGACGATGTCGGCGGGCGGCGTGCCGGATGCGAGCAATCCGATGATTTCCGTTTCGGCAAAGACGACGCAAGTGCTGCTGATGGAGGCGGGTGCGGCGGATTGCCCGGCCCATTGATCGAGCGTGGCCCAATCGGCGCCCAGCCGCGATGCAACCACCTCGAAAAAACGGCCCGTGCCGGCGGCGCACCGGTCGTTCATGCTGAAATCGCGGACATTTCCCTTTGCATCAAGCCGGATCAATTTGCTGTCTTGGCCGCCGATTTCGATGATGGTCATAGCATCGGGCGCAATAAAGCGGACGCCGCGCGCATGGCAGGTGATCTCCGTGACGGTTGTGCCGGCGCATTGGATGAGGTTGCGGCCGTACCCTGTCGCGACAATTCCGCCCAGCGTTTCGCGCGCGATGCCTGCGTTTTCCAGCAGCGATTCCAGCAGTCGTTCCGCGAGGGCCTGCTGATCAATGGATTGATCCGCGGCGCCTTCCGCGAGAATTGTGTTGGCATCGGCGTCGAAAAGCACTATCTTCAGCGCGCGGGATCCCGCGTCGATGCCGGCTGTGATCACGTGGCTTCCTCCTGCCTCTGTATGGGCAATTCCAGCGTCATGTAGTAGTAAGGCAAACCGTCATCGCCCAAAAAAGATTCCTGCCGAACGAAGCCGCGCCGCTCGTACATGCCGCGCGCACGATCGTTGTCCTGCACCACGGTCAGGGAAATCCTCGGAATGCCGCGCCGGGCCGCTTCGGCAAGGACATGATCCATGAGACGTCGGCCCAACCCTTTTCCCTGCCATTCGTCCGTGACGCCCAAGCCGAAGGTAGGGCAATCCGAAGACAGATTCCAGAGGAAACTCCATCCGATGATCTGTCCGTTCGTCACGGCCACCATGTCGAATTTTTTGCCGGCTTCCGGCGCGTTTTCGGCGATAATGGCCTCGCATGCTTCGACGGTCGTCCGATCTCCCAAGGGATGGAACGTGCGCTTCGACTCCGCGCCCAGCGCATTGTACACGGATTCAAGCGCCGCGGCATCGCCATCGGCAATGGATCGGATAATCACGTTTTCCATGCGGGGTAAGGTACCGTTTTGGCTTGGCATCTGTCCACTTCGTGCTTTGCGGTCCTGCGGGCAGCCGACGCAACGCCTGAACGACCCAAGATTTCACAACCTGCCTTGTTGTGCAAAATGTTGCCAACGCCCAGCCGCGGCGGAACATGCTTCGCGGGATGAACAAGTATCGAAGGCTTGCGGGATTGATTTATGTCCGGTATCTGAAACGACAATTCAACAATTTTGTAGCATTCGTTTTAAATTCATACTAAAAGGTATGATTATATGCTGCTGTAATAGTGCATAATTACATCTTGAGGCGAAAACGTCTCCCGGCAGGGATTCGAAGAGTATGAAGAACGGCAAATCCATGACTGAAAATAAATTATGCAATTTTTTTTGACAAGCCTTCCGGTCGGCGGCTATAATCGGTGCATGGATTGAGGCTGTCCAGAGCGTTCCTTCCTGTAGGATTGCATGGCATACCCGACAAGGCCGTCCGGAAAAGATATTTGTTTTTCGGCGATGCGCAGTGAGAACCTCATGAGTGAAACCGTTTATACGGGCGTGACAGTATACGTTTGTCATCGTTGTATTCCCGCGGGTGTTCTTCTCCCGCGCCAATGGACTCAGGATGGTGTTCATGTGCGCGTGAAAGAATTGCCGTGCAGCGGCAAGACCGATCCGCAGTATCTTTTTCATGCCATCGAATCGGGCGGACGGGGTGTTCTCGTGGTGGCGTGTCCCCGGGGAGAATGCCATCTGGCGCAGGGCAACTACCGCGCCGAAATCCGCATACGCACGGCGCGGCGTCTCTTGGCCGAAATAGGCATGGAGCCGGAACGCGCTGAAATCATTCATTGCCTGCCCGGCAGCGATCTTCAAGTGCTAATCCGCGACGCCGTGGAACGGTTCAGGGCATTGGGTGAAAGCCCGATTCTTGTGTGATGTCTTGTCCGGCAACGGCGTCGTTGTCCGGCGGAAGGATTTGGAGCGAATGCAGACATTGGGTGAAGGTAAAGACGTATGAGTGAAAAGGCCGCGGGACTCCAGGCAAGGATAGACTCGGGAAAACCGATCCTGCTCGTCGAGGTTGAACCGCCGAAGAGCGGGGACGCCGCGCCGCTTCGCGCGACCGCGAAACGGTTTGCCGGCAAGGTTGACGCGATCGGTTTGAGCGATAACCGCCATGGCGTGTGCATGTCGGCGCTGGCCGCGGCGGGGATTGTCGCGTCGGAAGGCCTCGAAACCATCCTGCACATCGTAACGCGCGACCGGAACCGCATTGCGTTGCTGGCGGAATGTCTCGGCGCGCAGGCGCTGGGCGTGCGGAACATCTTCTGCACCAGCGGCACGCATCAGACCCTCGGCGTGTGCCGTCCCGCCAAGAATGTGTACGACATAGACTCGATTCAGTTGATTGATGCATTGACCCGCTTGGCCGAAGGTTCGGCGGTATATCCGGAACGTTTCGAAAGCGTGGGACCGTTCTGTCTGGGCGCCGTCGCGGCGCCATTTGCGGATCCGATGGAAATGCAACTGATTCGGCTTGCGAAGAAGTTGAATGCGGGCGCACGCTTCTTGATTACGCAACCCGTGTACGATATCGAACGGTTTCGCGCATGGTGGGAGCAGATTGAGAAGCGCGGTCTTCACGAGCGCGCGGCCATTTTAGCCTGCATTCAACCGCTGTGCGATGCCGCCGGGGCGGCCGTATTCGCGTCGAGCCGGCCGTCGCCGCTGGTTCCCCGCGAACTGTTGGATGCGCTGTCGTCCGCCGGTGATACCCAGGCGCAGCGCGAAGCGGGTATCGGCATCGCATTGGAAACCATTCGGCAACTTTCCGGCCTCAAGGGATTGCGCGGATTCCAAATTTGCGCGGAAGACGATGAGAGCGCCGCCCTTGAAATCATCGAGCGTGCCGGATTGGGAGTTCGCTGATCGTGCCGGCCAAGTATCATATTGACACCCGTTCCGCGCCGCCCCGCGAACGGCCCGTGGGTAAACTGGGCATAGTGGATTGGCGCGAGGATTGTTCGAATTGCCACAACTGCGTCAAGCGCGACTGTGTGTACGGGTTCTATCGCGAAGAGGCCGACACGTTACGCGACGAGATCGGTTACCTCGATTATGTATACCAATGCAAAGGTTGCCTGACCTGCGTGCAGAATTGCACAAAAGGGATCCTTACCCGCGTCGTCAATCCCGAATACCGGCGTCTTGGCGACGACTATTATACGCCTGAAATCATCATGTCCAACTGGTATCAGGCCGAGACGGGATCCATTCCCGTGTCCGGTTCAGGGTACGGCGGCCCGTTCTGTGGTCCCGATTTCGATTCGATGTGGACGGACATGTCGGAAATCGTCCGTCCGACGCGCGACGGCATCCACGGACGCGAATACATCTGCACGAGCGTGGACATCGGACGCAAGCCTCCGTTTTTATCTTTTCGCGATGGCCGGATGATGGATACGCCGCCCGCGCTAATGGAAATTCCGTTTCCGGTGATCTTCGACATCGTGCCGGTGCAATTCCGGCGCGGATCGGTGATACGGACGATAGCAATGGCCGCGGCAACCCTTGGCACGTTGTTTGTGGCTGATGGACGCGAAACACCGGAGGGAGTTTCGTTCGACGAGGGGCACGGCATTCCGTTATACGACGGCGCGGAGTCCCCCATTCATCCGTCCGCGCCAATGATAATGATCTCTTGCGACGAAAATGTCCTTGCCGTCCAACAACGCATCAAGACCCAGTCGCCCAATCGCCTGGTCGCCATCCGGCTGGAGGCCACGCCGGACTCCGCGAACCGAATCTGCCAATTGACGCGGGATGGAGCGGAGATTGTGCATCTTGTGTTCGACGCGCATGGACGTGAACACACGCCGTCGAATTCCCGCCACATGCGCGACGTATTGCGCGAGGTGCATCGGGTCTTGGTGAAGGAAGGAATGCGCGATCTCGTCACGATTATCGCATCGGGCGGAATTGCGCAGGCCGAGCATGTCGCGAAGGCCATCATTTGCGGGGCGGATCTCGTCGCGATCGACCTGCCGCTCATGATCGCGCTCGAATGCCGGTTGTGCGGCGAATGCGCGCGCGGCGAGAGGTGTCCCGTTCGCGTCGAGGACGCCGGGGAGGACTACGGGGTTCAGCGGATTGTGAACCTTATGGGCGCGTGGCGAAACCAGTTGCTTGAACTGCTGGGCGCGATGGGCATTCGCGAAATGCGCCGTCTGCGCGGTGAAACAGGGCGCGCAATGTTTTTCGAGGATCTCGAGGCGACGCATTTCGGCCGCCTGTTCGGCAAACGGAAAGCGGGAGCATAGCCGGCTATGAGCGCGATGGCATCAACCGATTTTTCCAACGAGGTTCGCCGCGAAGTGCGCGTGGCGTCGCCGAGGTATCGCAACGAACTCGGCAAATTCCGCGTCTATCGCGACTCGCGCTGCACGGCCTGCGGAAAATGCGTCGAATTGTGTCCCTATGGCGTTCACAAACGCCCCGAAGGCTATCGCGCGCCGATTCGACCCCTCGACTATCGTTGCATCGGTTTTGAATGCGAGCAAACCGGGCATTATTGCATTGCCGCGTGTCCGGTCGGATCATTGTCGTTGTCCGACAACCCGGCGTTTGCCACGCTGGGCGATTACCGCTGGACGCCTGACTTGCTGGCAAGCACATGGGCCATGGCCGAGACCGGGCAACGCCCCCCCGCCCATCTCGAATGCGAGACGGGCGCTTCGGGCGGCGGATTCGACAAACTGCGGTTTCGGTATCCCGAAAAAACAGGGATTCGGCGCGAGGACATCTCGACCGAGTTGCTGCTCAACCGGCGGAACGACTCGCGTCCCAAGATCAAGATAGATGTGCCCTGGTATGGCGGCGGTATGTCGTTCGGCTCGACGAATATCCGCGCGCTGCTCGGCAAGGCGCGTGTCGCCAAGGCATGGAATTCGTTTACATGCACCGGCGAGGGTGGCTATCCGGAGCGTTTCATACCCTACGCGGATCATGTCATTACGCAAGTGGCCACGGGCCTGTTCGGCGTCCGCGAAGAAACCATCAAGCGCGCGCGGATTGTCGAGTTCAAATATGCCCAAGGCGCGAAACCAGGCTTGGGCGGCCATCTGCTCGGCGATAAAAATACACCGGAAGTGGCCGCCATGCGCGAAGCGGTGGTCGGCACTTCGCTCTTTTCGCCGTTCCCATTCCATAGCGTCTATTCGATCGAAGATCACAAGAAGCATCTCGACTGGATTGCCCATGTGAATCCGCGCGCGTTGTTGTCGGCCAAGGTCTCGACGCCGGCGGACGTGGACATGGTGGCCGTGGGCGTGTATTGCGCGGGCGCGCACATCGTCCATATTGACGGCAGTTACGGCGGCACCGGCGCCGCGCCGAACATCGCCAAGAAGAACATCGCGTTGCCCATCGAATACGCCATCAACCAGTGCCACCAGTTCCTTACCGCCGAAGGCGTGCGCGACGAGATCACGTTGATCGCCAGCGGCGGCATCCGCACGCCGGCGGACGTCGCGAAGGCCATCGCCCTGGGCGCCGACGGATGCGTAATCGGCACGGCGGAACTGGTCGCGCTCGAATGCATCCGGTGCGGCTGCTGCGAGAGCGGGCGCGGATGTCCCCGTGGGATTTGTACCACGGACTCCGGTCTGCTTGAACTGATTTCAATCGAGTGGGCGACGCAACGGCTTGTCAACATGTACACCGCATGGCGCGAGATGTTGATAGACATTCTGTACCGGCTGGGGTTGGATTCTGTGGCCGCGCTGCGGGGCCGCACCGACCTGTTGATGCACCTCGATTACGAGAATGGAACCGAAGCATGACGCCGCATTCCTTCATGAACAAAATGGATGTTGCGACCCGCCTGATCCGTGCCCGGGCCGGGTTGCGTCCGAATGGCGACTGGTATCAGCGGTCTCCGGAAGCGGAAGGTGGCTGCGGCGTCACGGGTTTTGCCTGCACCATTCCCGTGCGCGGCAAGCACATCTACGAACCGTCCATCCAGATGCGCAATCGCGGCAACGGCAAGGGCGGCGGCATCGCGGCGTGCGGTCTTGCGCCGGAGGATTTGGGCGTGTCGCGCGACACGCTCGACGAGAGTTACATCCTGCAAATCGCCCTGCTCGATCCGAATGCGCGGGAAGAGGTCGAGAAGAAGTACATCGAACCGTTCTTTGACGTCAGCCACGGCGGGCTGATCTCGACTGTTGACGATTATCGCGATGTGCCCCTGCTCGACATGCGCCCGCCCGATGTCGCACGCTACTTCGTGCGCGTCAAGAAGGACGCATTAGAACGTTTCGCAACGGAGAAGAACCTTGCGGATTTGCGCGAACGCGAAATCGAGGACGAGTTCGTTTTTCAGAATTCCGTCAAGTTGAACGACGAGTTTTACGCATCGCTCGGCGAGAAACGCGCGTTCGTCGTGTCGCACGCCCGCAATCTCATCATTATGAAAATCGTCGGGTACGCCGAAGCGTCCGTCCAGTACTACAAGATGGAGAACGTGCGGGCACATGTGTGGATCGCCCACCAGCGCTATCCGACCCGCGGCCGGGTCTGGCATCCGGGCGGCGCGCATCCGTTCATCGGTATGAACGAGGCGCTGGTGCACAACGGCGACTTCGCGAATTACGTCTCGGTGTGCGAGTACTTGGCGCAGCGCAACCTTTTTCCGCGATTCCTGACGGACACCGAGGTTTCCGTCATGTTGTTCGACCTGATGCACCGCGTGTACAAGTATCCCGTCGAGTACATCATCGAGGCGCTTGCGCCGACGACGGAACTCGATTTCGACCGGCTTTCTCCGGAACGCCAGCGTATTTACCGGCAGATTCAGGCGTCGCATATTCACGGATCGCCCGACGGCCCGTGGTTCTTCATCATCGCCCGGACATTGAGCGAGATGAAGGGATTCCAACTTCTCGGCATCACGGACACGGCCATGCTGCGCCCGCAGGTCTTTGCGCTGCAGGAAGGAAAGGACGTTTCCATCGGGCTGATTTGCTCGGAAAAGCAGGCCATTGATGCGACGCTCGCCAGCCTCAACAAGGAAGATCCGCGGTTCCTGCCCGTGGCCGACCAATATTGGAACGCCCGCGGAGGCAGTTTTACGGACGGCGGCGCGTTCCTCTTCAACATCGTGCCTGAAAAGGGCGAAAACGGACATTATCGTTTGAACGCCACCGACAAGTTCGGCGTGCCGGTTTCAACCCCGCGCGGCCAAGTCCATTGCGATCTCTCGATTGCACCAAGTGTTTCGACGTCCGCCGAGGAAGATTCATCGGCCATCGAACGCGCCATACACGACAACGATGCCGCCGGGCTTTTCGGGTATCTGCGCGATGCAATAGCGGGCATGGATTACGATCGGCTCCGTAATGCGGTAAGCGAACTGGCCGCCCAGACGGCGCTCCGCGCTCCGCGCGTCGGCATCGAGGCGTTGACATTGTGTATCGATCGCCGCTATCCCACGGGAGAGAAGAAGCGCGGTTCCGTCTACACGATTTTGCGCGATGGACTCGAAAAGATCTTCGCGCAACAGCCCTTGCTCGACGATCCGCGCGAGAGCGTCTATCGGCGGGTTACCCTGGCCACGCGCGATCGGCTTCGCGCGCCGCAATCCAATGAGCGGACGCTTCTCATAGACGCGCGCGGATTCGCCCCGCAAGGCGCGGATTGCGACGCGCGCGTCGCGGTGGATGCCTATAATCTCGGATGGCGTCATATTGTTCATTATAATTCGCGCGGGACCCGCTTCCATGCGTCGGGTTTCGGTCCGGCCACCGACGGCCTGCGCATTGATTGCTACGACAATCCCGGCGACTATCTGGGATCCGGCATGGACGGACTTGAAGTCTACGTCCACTGTAATGCCCAAGACCAAGTTGGCCAGATCGCCAAGCGCGGCAAGATGGTCGTCTATGGCGACGCCGGCCAGACCTTCCTGTACGGCGCCAAGGGCGGCACGATCTTCGTGCAGGGCAACCTCGCGGGACGTCCGCTGATCAATGCCGTGGGCAAGCCGCGCGTCGTCATCAACGGCACTGCGCTGGATTTCCTCGCGGAATCGTTCATGGCGGGCGATCCGCTTGACGGTGGCGGATTCGTCATTGTGAACGGCGTCCGTTTTGATCAGGACGGGCATGTGGTTCCGCTGGATCTTCCCTATGCGGGCGGCAATTTGCTTTCGTTGGCGTCGGGCGGCGCGATTTACGTGCGCGATCCGCATCGGACATTGGTTGTGGAACAACTGAACGGCGGCATGTATCTTCCGCTGACGCCTGAAGATTGGCGGCTTATTCTGCCCTATCTCCAGGAGAACGAGCGCCTGTTCGGCATTCGTGTCGATCGGGACCTGCTGACCGTGGATGGCGTGATCAGGCGCCCGGAGCAGGTTTACCAGAAAGTGGCGCCTTTTAAGAAGGAAATGATAAAGGCCGCCGAAATAACGGACGAGGTGGGCGAGTAATCATCATGAACGCCATGCAAATCAACGCAACGATTCCATCGTCGCTGGAATGGACGGACAGCACGCTTTTATCCGAGGTGGAACGCCGGAGCGGCGCGGCTGTCGGCACGTGTTTTCAGTGTCACAAATGCTCTTCGGGATGTCCTGTCGCGCCCGAGATGGATTTGTTGTCGAGCCAGATCATGCGCCTGATTCATCTGGGCGCGAAGAACGAGATCCTCGATTCCGGGGCCATCTGGGTTTGCGCTTCCTGCGAGGCTTGCACCACGCGTTGTCCGATGGGCATTGACATTGCCGCCGTCATGGACACGCTGCGGATGATGGCCGTCGAGGACAAGGCATCCGCAAGCGATGCGCGCACCCGAAGTTTCAACAAGGCGTTTCTTGCCAGCGTGCGTTGGCACGGGCGCGTGTTCGAGGCCGGCATGATGACCCTCTATAAACTTCTAAGCCGGGACTTCTTTTCCGACATGGACAAAATTCCCCGGATGCTGCAAAAGCGCAAACTGGCCATGCTGCCCCATTTCACGAGGAGCGCCAAGGATGTGCGCAAAGTCTTCAAGCGGGCCGAAGAGGAGGAGAAGAAACGGTGAAGTACGCCTTTTTCCCCGGCTGCAGCCTCGAATCCACCGCGTGGGATTTCGACAAATCCACCCGCGCCGTGTGCAAGGCGCTGGGCATCGAGTTGGCCGACATTCCCGAGTGGGTGTGCTGTGGTTCGACGCCCGCGCATTCCAGCAATGCCTCGCTGGCCGTGGCGTTGCCGGTCATGAATCTGCAGAAGGCGCGGGCCGCGGGATATTCGGACGTGCTGACCGCCTGCGCCTCGTGTTACGCGCGGCTGCGGACAGCCAATCACAAGGTGAATGCCGATGCCGGCGAGCGTGAACGCGCGGAACGGATCACCGGTAAACCCTATGACGGCGGCGTGAAGGTGCGCCACATTCTCGACGTGCTCGTCAATGATTTCGGCGTGCGTGAAATCCGCGGGCGCATTCAAAAGCCGTTGAGCGGACTTCGCGTTGCGTCCTATTACGGTTGTCTATTGTCGCGTCCTCCGGAGGTTGTCGCGTTCGACGACGCCGAGCATCCGTCCTGCATGGACGATCTGGTCAAGGCGTCCGGCGCGCAGGCCGTGGATTGGCCGCTGAAAACCGAATGTTGCGGCGCGAGTCTTTCGATCTCCAAAACGGATGTCGTCAATCGCCTTGGTTATCGGTTGTTGTCCATGGCCCACCGGGCCGGAGCGGAGTGCATGGTCGTGGCCTGTCCGCTTTGCCAGTTGAACTTGGATTTCAGGCAACCCGAAGCCCGCAAGGGCCACGCGGACGTTCCCGATATTCCGGTTGTCTATATCACGCAATTGCTGGGGCTTGCGTTGGGCATACCCAAGGGCGCACTGGGCCTCGACGCACTTACCATCAGCGCCGACCATTTGTCCGCGCGATGCGCCGCCGCGGGAAGGTCATGAGCATGGATGGCAATTCGATTCCAACGGGTGCGGTTCTGGTATGCGGTGCGGGCGTGGCCGGCATTCAGGCCTCGCTCGACTTGTCCGCCGCCGGTTTCCACGTTTACCTTGTGGAAGACAAGGCGGCTGTGGGCGGTGGCATGGCGCGGTTGGACAAGACGTTTCCGACGGGTGATTGCGCGACGTGCATCATTTCGCCGAAACTCGTCGAGTGCATGCGCGATCCGAACATTGAAGTGCTCACCATGGCCGATGTCGTCAAACTCGATGGAGAACCGGGGCATTTCAAGGCGACGGTGCTTCAGCGGCCGCGTTATGTGGACATAGACAAATGCACGATGTGCGGCGACTGTTCCGCGGTATGCCCCATTGAAGTTCCGAGTGCGTTCGATGCGCAACTTGGCACGCGCAAAGCCATCGATCGCGTTTATGCGCAAGCCGCGCCGAATGCGTTCGTCATTCAGAAACGCGGGCGCGCGGTGTGCAGTTCCGGCTGTCCGATTGATTCGAGCGTGCAGGCGTATGTCGCGCTGATTGCGGCGGGCCGTTTTCAGGAAGCCGCCGACGTCATCCGGCGTGAAAACCCGCTGCCCTCGATTTGCGGGCGTGTATGCTTTCATCCGTGCGAACTGAAATGCAACCGGGGCGCGGTTGATGAACCCGTCAATATCCGCGGCCTCAAGCGGTTCGCCATGGATCAATTCCCTTCGATGACGCCGCCCGCGGACATCCCAGCGACGGGCAAGTCAGTCGCGATTATTGGGTCGGGACCGGCGGGCCTTTCCGCCGCGCATTTTCTGGCGCTGGCGGGACATCAAGTGACCGTATTCGAGGCATTGCCGGTGCTGGGCGGCATGTTGTCGGTTGGAATTCCCGATTACCGGCTCCCGCCGGATATTCTAGAACGGGACTTGGCGGGAATCCGATCCTTGGGCGTCGAATTCAAAACGCGCACGGCGGCGGGTAGGGACGTGTCCGCCGATTCGATTACAAACGATTTCGATGCGGTGTTCATTGCCACGGGCGCGCATGAAAGCCAGAAACTCGACATCCCCGGCGAGAATGCCAAGGGCGTCATGCACGGCGCCGATTTCCTGCGCCAGTATGCCCTCGGTGAAAAACCTCCAATCGGGAAGCGCGTGGTGGTGGTCGGCGGCGGTAACACCGCCATAGACGCCGCTCGCACCGCCGTACGTCTGGGCGCACAGAAAGTCATGATCCTTTATCGCCGCACGCGCGACGAAATGCCGGCCGACCCGCTCGAAATTGATGCCGCCATCGCGGAAGGCGTCGAGATCCAGTACTTGGCCGCGCCGATCCGGGCCGTGGCGGAAAACGGCACGTTGACGATGCTCCGGTGCAAACGGATGCAACTCGGCGAACCGGACGAGAGCGGCCGCCGCCGTCCCGTTCCCATAGAAGGTTCCGAATTTGAGATCCAACTCGACACGTTGATTCCGGCGGTCAGCCAGTCGGTTGACCGCAAACTGGCGGAACTCTTCGGACTCGATGTCTCGCGGTGGGGAACTATCGTGACCGACGAAGTGACGATGGCGGCGTCGCGCAAGGGGTTCTTCGCGGGCGGCGACGTGGTCATGGGACCGTCGAGCGTGATTGACGCCATCGCGCACGGCAAGCGCGCCGCGAAGGGCATTGACAACTATCTTTCCGGCAGGCCGTTGGATACGGGGATTGCAAGGCCCTCCGAACGTCCGAACCCGCTGTGTCCGGACGATCTCAAGAAACTCAAGAAAAAGATCGAGGAAGCGGATCGTGTGGCCCCGGCCGAACGGGACGTATCCGAGCGTATCAGGGACTTTCGCGAAGTCGAGCATACCTACACCGCCGAAGAGGCCCAACGCGAGGCGCGGCGCTGCCTCAATTGCGGCGTCTGCTGCGAGTGTCTGCGGTGCGTCGAGGCGTGCAAGGCCGGCGCCATCATGCACGAACAAACCGCGCGGACCATCGAACTCGAAGTGGGCGCCGTCGTGCTTGCGCCGGGATTCGAGGCGTTCGACGGCGGCCGGCGCGGCGAATTCGGATTCGGACACGCGCAGAATGTCGTCACCAACGTTCAATTTGAGCGAATCCTGTCCGCATCGGGGCCGACCCAAGGCCATGTTGTCCGTCCCTCTGACGGCAAAACGCCCAAGCGTCTGGCCTTCATCCAATGCGTCGGGTCGCGCGACACGGGTTGCGACAACGAATATTGTTCGTCCGTGTGCTGCATGGCCGCCACGAAGGAGGCCATCCTGGCGAAAGAACACGAGCCGGATCTTGACATCACGATATTCTTCCTTGATCTTCGCGCATTCGGCAAGGATTTCGACCGTTACTATGAACGCGCGCGCAACATGGGCATCCGCTACGTGCGATCCTTCATCTCGCGCACGTTCGAAATGCCGGACACGAAGAATCTTGCGCTCGCGTATTTCGGACCGGATCGCAGGCAAGTCGAGGAAGAATTCGACATGGTGGTGTTGTCGGTCGGATTCGAGCCGAGCGAGGCGCTCCTCAATCAGGCCGGCGCGATGGGTATTGCGCTCAACAAATGGGGATTCGCGGAAACATCCGAACTAAGTCCAGTTGACACGTCGCGCCCCGGCGTGTTCGTGGGCGGCGCGTTCCAGGAACCAAAAGACATCCCGGACACCGTCATGCAAGCCAGCGCCGCCGCGGCGCGCGCCATGGCGTTGCTCTCGCCCGCGCGCGGCACGCAAGTGCGCGTCAAGCAATATCCGCCACAGCGCGACGTCACCGACGAACCGCCGCGCATCGGCGTGTTCGTCTGTCACTGCGGAAGCAATATCGCGTCCGTCGTTGATGTCGAGCGTGTCGTCGAGCGCATCAAGACGCTGCCCCATGTGGTGTATGCCGAGCACACCGTCTACACCTGCGCGGACGACAGCCAGGCACGAATCAAGCAGCATATCGCCGAGCATCGCCTCAACCGGGTGGTTGTCGCGTCGTGTACGCCGCGCACGCATGAGCCGATTTTCCGCGATACCTTGCGCGACGCTGGCCTGAACCCGTACCTGCTTGAAATGGCCAATATTCGGGAGCAATGTTCGTGGGTGCATGCGGGCGACCACGAGGCCGCCACGCAAAAGGCCATCGAAATTGTTCGCATGATCGTTGCGCGGGCCGCGGAACTCGTTCCGCTCAAAGACGAGACGGCGCCGGTTGAAAAGGCGGCGCTGATCGTCGGCGGCGGCATTGCCGGCATGACGGCGGCGCTGGCCATCGCGAGTCAGGGCTTTTCCGTCCACCTCGTTGAAAAGTCGGACACGCTGGGCGGCACGGCGCGCCGCATTTACCGTACCCTTGACGGATCGGACGTGCAGGCGTTCCTCGACACGACCATCGAAAAAGTCAATGCCGATAATCGGATTACAGTCCATTTGAATGCCAAAGCTTCCAAGGTGGAAGGCCATATCGGCGCGTTTTCCTCGACTATCGCTTCAAACGGCCAGTCGCGTGTCGTAAAACACGGTGTCGTGGTCGTGGCGACCGGCGCGACCGAATTGCGCCCGCACAGTTACGGTTACGGAACGAACGACAAGGTTCTTACGCAACTGGAATTGTCCGAACGCCTGGGCCGCGATGAAATTCGCTTGCCGGATAGGGGCACGGTGGTCATGATTCAATGCGTCGAGCAGCGCAACGGCGATCATCCCTATTGCAGCCGGGTCTGCTGCGCCACGGCGGTCAAGAACGCGCTAATCCTGCGCGCGCGCTATCCCCAGGCGCGGATCGTGGTCCTGTACCGCGACATGCGCACCTACGGATTCCGCGAGGCGGCCTATCGCGAGGCGCGCAAGCAGGGCGTGCTGTTCATCCGGTATGACGTGGAACAGCCGCCGGAACTCGATGCCGCCGGCCTCCTTCGTGTAAACGAGCCCAGTCTTGGCCGGACACTGGAATTGAAACCGGACATGATTGTGCTGGCGGCGCCGATGATCCCGCGTGCGGATCGGGAGGAACTGTCCGAGTTGCTCCGCGTTCCGCTCAATGCGGACGGTTTCTTCCTTGAAGCGCACGTCAAGTTGCGGCCCGTGGATTTTGCGAGCGAGGGTCTGTTCCTGTGCGGCACGGCGCATGCCCCCAAGAGCATCGGTGAGACCCTTTCGCAAGCCAACGCCGTCGCGGCCCGCGCCGCTTCGATCTTATCGCGCAAAACCATGCCGGTCGGCGGGCAAATCGCGTGGGTCGATCCCGACAAGTGCATCTCGTGCATGACCTGCGTGCACATCTGCCCGTACCATGCGCCGATGATCGGGCGCAACAACAAGGCGGAAATCCAAGGCGTGGTCTGTATGGGCTGCGGCAGTTGCACCGCCGAGTGCCCCGCCAAGGCGATCGAGTTGCGCCATTATCTCGACAACCAGATTCTACGCGCGCTCGATTTCCTGCTGGTGGGCGATTCCACGGAGGAATCCGTTGATTTGGATTATCTCGAACAAGTGGGCGTGGCGCCGCCGCGTTGGCATAAAGGACTCGATTGATTTCATGAAAGACGAACCTGTGATTGTCGCGTTTTGCTGCCACTACTGCGCGTATGCCGCCGCCGACTTGGCGGGCACGATGCGGCTTCAGTACCCCGGCACGGTGCGCGTGTTGCGCCTTCCCTGCACGGGCAAGATTGAGGTGAATTACCTGCTGGCGGCCTTCGAACGCGGCGCGGACGGCGTGTTCGTGGCCGGTTGTCTGGAAGGCGGTTGCCATTTCCAGGAAGGCAACCTTCGCGCCCGACGCCGTGTCGAACGCGCGAAACAATTCCTCACCGAAATCGGGCTTGAACCCGAACGCCTCGAAATGTTCAACCTTTCATCCGCCGAAGGCGCGCGTTTTGCCGAAATCGTCCGCGAGATGAGCGCGCGGATTGCGAAATTGGGTCCGAGCCCGTTGCGGCAAGGCGTGGAACATGTTTCCAAGGATCTCGATGATATTCAACGTGAAGCCGATAAAGTGATTGCATCTGGCGCCGCCTGCAAATAGCGGTTGCCGCAGGAGAAATATCATGATAGTTGCCGATCGAAAAAAAGTGCCGGAGATCCGGGACATGGTCAAGAACCATGAACGTGTGCTCCTCGTTGGATGCGGCACGTGCGTAACGGTGTGTCTGGCCGGCGGCGAACGCGAGACCGTCATCCTGGGATCAGCGTTGCGCATGTCGCTGAAACTGGCCGGGCGCGGCAATGTCGTGGTGGACGAGTGCGTCATCGAGCGGCAATGCGAAGATGCCTTCATAGATGTCCTGGCGCCCAAAGTGGCCGAATATGACGCGATATGCTCGTTCGGATGCGGCGCGGGCGTGCAGGCGCTGGCCGAGCGTTTCCCGAAGACCGCCGTCTATCCGGGACTAAACACCCAATTCATCGGCATCCTCGAATCGCAGGGCGTCTGGACCGAGAAGTGCGGCGGTTGTGGCGCGTGCCGCCTCGGTGAGTACGCCGGAATCTGCCCATTGACGCGATGCGCTAAGAAACTCCTCAACGGACCGTGCGGCGGATCGCGCGACGGCCAGTGTGAAGTCCGCGAGGACTTGGAATGTGGCTGGCAGCTTATCTATGACCGTGCCGTTGCCTTGGGCATTCTGGACAAGTTCGAGGCGTTGGCAACGCCGCAGGACTGGTCGTCGAGTCTCGACGGCGGCCCGCGAAAGGTGATCCGGGAAGATCAATGTATCGCCGGCATGGGTCCCAAGGCTTAGTTTGCTTCTTCGTAAAGACGCTGACGAAGTAGCGCCGATTTCCAAATCGGAAGGGCATGGAACGTCTTCGTCGGCCGATTCGGAAATCGGCGTTACGGCCCGAAATTTCACAAAATCAGGGCCATTTGTATGTTTTCGATGCGCTTGCCCTTGGCCGGGGCCAGCGGGACGTTGCAGTCTGCCGTTCCTGTGGTATAATTTCTCAAGGCGGCCCGGCCGCAATGACTCAGCCAAGAATATCATGCGCCGTCTGGCACAACAGCCGCGCGGCGCATTTTTCCCGAGGCCCCGTTGGAATGCCATTGGACGAAGGTACGTCTGCAAACGATACGTCGCTGTTGGACCGCGTAAACGGCCCGAACGATCTGCATGTGTTCAGTATCGAGGAACTGGAAATCCTGGCGCAGGAAATCCGCCGCCGGATTGTGGGGACGATCATGGCCAACGGGGGGCACTTGGCCTCGTCGCTCGGCGTGGTCGAATTGACGATTGCGCTCCACCATGTTTTCGATCTTGAACGCGACTGGATTGTGTGGGACGTCGGCCATCAGAGTTACGCGCATAAACTTCTGACCGGACGCAAGGACCGTTTCGACACGCTTCGCGTCAAGGGCGGGCTTTCGGGATATCCCCGGCGGGCGGAAAGTCCTTACGATGTATTCGGGACCGGCCACAGTTCGACGTCCATCTCCGCCGCGCTGGGCATGGCGGTGGCGCGGGACTATTTCCACGAGGATCGCCGCGTCATCGCGGTTATCGGCGACGGCGCGATGACGGGCGGCATGGCGTGGGAGGCCTTGAGCCACGCGGGGCACCTGGGCAGCGATTTGCTCGTGATTCTCAACGACAACAAGATGTCCATCGCGGAAAATGTCGGCGCGATGTCCGAATATTTCAGCCGGCTGATTACCGGCCGCCGCTACAAGCGGGCCAAGGAAGACGTGGCCAGTTTCGTCAAGACGGTCATCGGTCCCCGTTTCAGCCAGACCGCCCACCGCCTCGAACAATCCGTAAAAGGCTTCATTACGGCGGGCGGTGTGTTTCAGGAACTGGGATTCAATTACATAGGACCGGTGGACGGGCACGATCTGCCCGCGCTGGTGGGGCTGTTTTCCAATCTGAAAGACATGCACGGGCCGATCCTTTTCCATTGCGCGACGCAGAAGGGCAAAGGATTTGCGGAGGCCGAAAACGATCCGCTCAAGTACCATGGCGTAAAACCGTCCAAGTCCGATTCGATTGAAAACGAGGGTGAAGCGCGCGCACCCGAAAAAGAATTGCCCGCCGAGTCTTCGCTAACCTTTACCGATGTGTTTGCCGAAGCGCTTATTGAACGGGCGGAGGCCGACCCCACGATCGTCGGCATCACGGCGGCCATGCCTACCGGGACCGGATTGAACCGGTTTCAGGAGGCCTTTCCGGAGCGCTTTTATGATGTGGGGATTTGCGAACAGCACGCGGTCACGTTTGCGGCGGGCCTTGCCGCGCAGGGCATGCGCCCCGTGTGTGCGCTTTATTCCACATTTTTGCAACGGGGATACGATCAGGTCATTCACGACGTCTGCTTGCAGGATCTGCCCGTCGTGTTTGCCATAGACCGCGCGGGCGTGGTCGGCGAGGACGGGCCGACCCATGCCGGCGCGTTTGATCTCAGTTTCCTGCGCGCGTTGCCGAATCTGGCGATCCTTGCTCCGCGCGACGATTGCGATCTGCGGGCGATGCTGGAGTGGGCGCTGGCCCGGCCCGGCCCGGTGGCGATTCGGTATCCGCGCGACAAGGCCGTGACTATCGGCGATGGGGGTCCACGCGACATTTCGCGCGGGGAAATTCTGCGACACGGCGAGGATGCCGTGTTTCTGGCGGTGGGATCGCTCGTTCGCGCATGCATCAAGGCGGCGGAATTGCTCAAATGCGAAGGATTGTCGGTAGGCGTGGCTGATGCGCGGTGGATCAAGCCGTTGGACGGGGCTTTGCTGGACGCCCTGGCGTCCGTTCCGCTGATTACCGTCGAGGAAAATGCGTTGATGGGCGGATTTGGATCGGCCGTGCTCGAATATTACGAAAATACGGGGCGCCTTGCCGATGTCCGCATACACCGGGTAGGGTTGCCGGACCGATTCGTTGAACATGCCACCCGCGCCCAGCAACTGGCGGATCTCGGCCTGGACTACCGATCGCTCGCGGCCGCGGCCCGTGCGCTTGTAGCCGCCACGCCTGAGATGGGGGAGCGGGCGCTGCGGAGTTGACCGTTGGGTTCGCGGTTGGCGCGCGAAGGAACATAAAGAACCTAGACGACGCAAAGGATCTTGATCGGGAATTGCCGCCCATGGAGTTCCTTGCGTATCTTGCCTTGGAATCGGCCCTCTTATGAATTTTGGCAAGAAGCGGAGGATTGTGCGACATGGATGCCTGTGTGGTTTGTGTATGCGCCTTGGTTATCTTGCAGGCGTCCCATGCCGGATCGCCCACCGGCCGTTTTGCGTTGCCGGGTGAACAAAACATCATGGAAGAAGAGCATTTCGGCCTGGCGCACGGCATGCTGACGGCCGGCATCCCGTATCGCCACGTGGGCGGCATTCAGGGTATCTGGTCGCCGCCATGGGTCAGTTCCGATTTTTCCGTCGAATTGACGATAGACGGCCGGCTTGTCCGAACGGACCGGTACACGTGGCGTTACGGTGAAGTTGAGTGCGCGGGGAGGTCGGGCGAAATAACGGCCGTATCGGATGCTGTTCTGATCCCCGGTTCGCGTGCGGGCCTGATTGTGCTTGGCGTGGCGAACGCAAGCAAAACGCCCCGGACGTTGTCGGTGGCATGGACCGTTCGCGGCACGCTCGACGAAACAACCGTTTGGGAATTTGCGCGACCCCAGAGCGCGACCGCCGTGAATGTGTCCGCCCAAGGCCCGGAACTCCGTCTTGTGCAGGGTTCGCAGGCCATCGTGTTGCGAGCGGATGTTGCATGGGATGCGTCCAGCGGGCGTGGGATGGTTTCGATTGCATTGAAACCGCGCGAGCGGCGGCGCGTATGCCTCGGCTTTGCGATCGGCAAAACAGGGGAGGCCGTTGCGGAATGCGCGCGGCTCTTTGCGCGGCCGGGCCGCACGATCCAAAACGCACGCGCGGCGTTGGACGGGCATGTCCGCGAACTGTTTGACAAACTTCCGGTGTTCGACTCGGACAATGCGGACCTGACGGCGTTTTACAACCGTTCGCTGGCGCACCTGATTCTCAATCGGTGGACACTTCCGAATTTCGTGTTGAATCCTTATTACGGAACGGGGAGCGTCAAGGGGGGATGCGTCTGCAATTATTTGTGGAATTTCGGCGAAGTGTGGGAAATACTGCCGCTCTTCGATCCCGCCGCGACGCGCGAACATATCAAACAATTCTTGCGCACGGACCTCGCTTCCCATTTCGCGTTCATCCCGACGACCGGCGAGGCGTTCGGCCCGTGGTACATGGTCAACCAGGAAAAGATCATCGGCCTGATTTATTATTATGTAAAGAACACCGGCGATCTCGCGTTTCTGGACGATCGCGTGGATGGTAAAACGATCCTCGAATGGGCTGAACATCATGCGCGCGTGCTTGATGACCCCTCAAAGCCCGTTGCGCTGATTGACTACGGGCCGTCGAACAGCCATCTTGAACTTCGGCGCGGGTATCCCTACCACCATGTCATGCCGGATCTCAACGGGCGGCGTTACGGGAACTACCGGATGGCCGCCGAACTGTGCGAATGGGCGGGCAAGCCGGCTCCGGACCTGTTGGAACGCGCGGCGACGTTGAAATCCCTGTTGAAGCAGCGTCTTTGGGATGCGGAGGCCCGGTGGTTCCGCTTCGAGGACGGACAGGGGCGTTCGGATCTGCGCCATACGATTCAGATATTCAAACTCTTTGGCAGCGGCGTGTTGGACGCGGAACAAGAAGCGGGACTGCTCTCGCATTTGAACGAGCGCGAGTTTCTTTCCGAATACGGTTTGCACAGCATGGCCAAAACGGATATCGCCTACGATCAGGTGGACATTGACAACGGCGGCGGAGGCGCATGCGCCTGTTTCCCGCCGCAGATTGCGGAACGTTTTTACAAGGCGGGTCATGCAGGCGCGGCGGACGACCTTCTGCGGCGCATTCTCTGGTGGGGCGTCCGGATGCCCTACTGGGGCGATTCGCTGGTTGCCAACGCGATCGATTACCGGAAAGATTCCCCGCTTCAGTGCACGCTGGACGGAGCCGCCGCCGCCCAATGTGTTATTTTCGGAATGTTCGGCGTGGATGCCCGTCCAAACGGCGATATCGTGTTCAATCCGCACCGCCCTTCGTTCGCGGGCCGGATTTCCCTGCGTGGACTGCGTTTGCACGGCATATCTTTCGATGTGGAAGCCGCAGGGGATTCCTTCAGCGTTTGTGCTCGGAACAAGCGGTTTCGTTCGACCATCGGCACGCCTGTACAATGGCGCGCGGGTGAAAGGGTCTTTCAATACGTTCCATGAACGAAACCGGAGTTGTGCATAGCGTGATGGCGCCCGGTCATGGGTGGCTTGAATCGGCTGCCGAGAGACGGCTGTCCGCCGGTTATTCCCGCAACCTGTTTATTCTTGTTTCGTGCCTTTTCGCCGTCTGGCCGGCCAGTGCCCAGCGACTTCTTGCCGTTACGACCACCTTGTCCGTCATGCGCGAGGCGGGGCGCAGTTATGTGCAAATCGTGGACATGGGGGAGGGGCGTGTCGAGGCAATGGCGGTTTTACCGGGTACGGTCGTTGGAAAACCGCCGCTAGTGGCCCCGGACGGGCTTGCCGCCTTTGTCTTGTCCGGCCCGCCGCGATCCATGTCGCAAATGGCGTGGGATTATTTTTCACGAATCAATCTTTCCAATTTTAGCCTTTCATTGTTGGGCGCGTCGGCCACGGGTGAAAGGGGGGGTATAATTGCACTGTCCGGCGGATCCGCGCCGTTTGTCCTTCGTGTTGGAACCGGCGAAAAGGGATTTGTCGAGGCCTGGCCGCTTCAATCCCAGGCGGATCCTCTGCGCGGAGAATTGACGGCAACGCCCGTCGCGGCGGCGCGGATAGCCGATACCGGACGCGTGGCCGTTTTATGCCGGTCTTTGCCGAACGCGGGAGTTGTCGTGCACATGGTGGATGTGGGGGAAACGATTCGTTTTACGGGTGAAACGATCATTGAAAACGACCGCCTTTTTGACGCCATGCCCGCCGGATTGGCCGCAAATGCATCTGGATCGTGCCTTTTTGTGTTGTTGACCGGCCATGCGGTGGATCGTCCTTCGGGCGAACCGTTGTCCTGGCTGCATGTCCTGCGTGTTTCTCCAGATGGGCCGGCGTTGCCGGCTGAAGATGTTGAACCGGTAGAAATTCCCGGCATGGCGCACGGATCAGAGGATCCGTTGCTGGCCGTGGGGGAGACATCCTGTTGGGTGACGACCCGCACACCGGGATCGGGATTCGCCCATGCCGTTCGCGTAACGCGGACCGAGGGTGGCTTGGCAAAAGATATCCAAGTGGACTTGGCCAATGTGTCAAATCCCCTGCGGATGGCGCCTGAACCGGACGGGAGCCGTGTGGCCGTGGTAGTGGATGATGCGCTTGAAATATGGCAGGGCAATGATCGGGGTAACGTGCGCCAAACCTTTGATCAGGCGCCAGTGGCGGCATGCTGGACCGGGGCCGGCCTTTTGATCGGCGAGGGACGTTTTGTTCGCCAGATAAATCCCGACACGGCGGAAACCATCCGTTCCGTTGCGCTCGGCAGCGGCTGGGTCATGTTTATGGAGACTCTGGAAAATCTGCTGCAGCCTTCCGTGCAGGCGGAGCCACCGGCCCCATTGCCGGGCGAGATTCTGTTTCGGGCCGAAACGGCGGGCCAAGCCGTAAAAGCGTTTCGCGTGGGAAAAGACGTGCCGCGCGGCACGCCGTGGCAGGTGTCTTTCGATCGCGGCAGACTGCCTTGGCTTGTGATTCATCCGATACAGGGTCTTGCGCCCGGCGTGGTATACATGGGCGTGGATCCCGGCCTGTATGCGCCTGAAAACGCCGACACCGGTCTGTTGTCCGTGTCCATGACCCACTATGCGCAGCCCCATCCCATTTGTTTGCGGGTGTTGCCGCCGGCTCGCGCGGATGTTCGCCGCATCCTGTGGATCTGGCCGGACGAGGCCGGGGGGATTTCGTTTCGCGATATTTCCGATCCGCGTGGCCTGCGGCGGCTGGGGGAACTGTTGGCCGCGCCGCCACATCTTTTCGCCCATCGCGAAACGACCGTCCCGGTCACGGAACCGCTCGAAAAGTTTACGGTGGTGGTTCTCGACGCGGCGGCGGCCGCGCGCGGCGCGGTTACCCGGCAGGCCTTGCTGGATTATGTGCTGCACGGCGGTTCGCTGCTTTTCATGGGGCGTTACCTCCCGGACGCCGATCCGTCCGCGCTGGCATCATGGCTTCAGCCCATTCAAGTCGAAATTGATACCCATACGCCGTTTGAAGGCGTTTTTCCCTCGACAACCGATACCCGTGTGGGAAGTCATTGGCGGGATGTGCGTTTGGAGAACGGCTGTGCCGTCTTTACCGATGATCCGGCGTCCATCGCCGTGCCGGTGGCCGGGGAAGCACGCCAGGCCGCCTTGATCGCGCGTTCATACGGTCGCGGGCGGATCGCCATTCTTGCCGCTCCCGGTCCCCTGACGAGCGCGTCCCAGCTGGAGGCCGGACACCGGCGGTTTGCCGAGGATTTGTTCGGCTGGCTGGCCCGGGCCGGCATCGATCCCCTCGAGCAGGATATGGACGGCGATGGTGTTCCGGATGCCGTCGAGGACAAAAATGGAAACGGCCTTGTGGATCCCGGCGAAACGGATTATCTCGATCCCGACAGCGACGGCGACGGGGCGCCCGATGGACTGGAAGATGTGAATCTGAACGGCATGACCGACGAGGATGAAACGAGTCCCCTCAATTCGGATTCGAACAGCAACGGCATACCCGATGGCGCCGATCCCGCGCCTCTTCCGGTTGCCGGCGCCCCTGTCGTAACGGGGGTCAGTCCCGTCGAATGCCCCGCGGAAGGTGGTTTGCCGGCGGTCGTTTCGGGCCGAAATTTTCCGCCCGACGCGGCAGTCTGGTTCGGTGATGCGCAGGCGCGTTGGGTGCGCGTTTTACGCGGATCGGGTATTCTCGTCGAAGTCCCGCCCTGTACATCGCCCAATGGTGGCGATGTCGCCGTGCGGGTGCGCGGAGAGTCCTCCGGCCTTGAAGCGGCGTTGCCGTCGGCCTTTCATTATACCCCCCTCAGTCGGGCGGTTATCGTTCTGCACGGCCCCGGCAAGGCCGGAAAGAAAAACGAAATGCGCCACGGAACCATCGGTATTCATCTTGAAATGCCGCAACAGGTGCAATCGGGGCAAGTGGTGCTGTTGTTGAAGGCCGAACCTTCCGACGGCCTCGTGTGGGAAGAGCCGGCCGTTTCCAATGCGCCGGACGTGCGCGTCGTCACGCGAACGACCCAAACGAATGATTTGCTGGTGGCCATACTGGCCGACAAGCCCGGCGCGGCGCTTCGGGGATTGCTCGGCACTGTGGCATGGCGCACGGCACAGCCATCCGGTACGATTCGGTTTTCCATCGATCAACCGCGTGTCATGTCGTTCACAAACCGTGCGCTCGACGTCGTTTCGCGTCCCCTTACGGTGATGCTGCCCTGAGCCGGGGCCGCACGACGGTTTGATGCGCCCGGATTCGTTCGTTATCATCCGGAGGTTGAGCGGCAAACCCAAAGGATCGTGAAACGATGGCAAAGAGGGCTTACATTATTGATGGCGGCGCAATCGCCGCGGAGTTGCGGGCGGAGATGAAGGCGGAAGTGGCGGCGCTGGCGAAGCGGCGGATTGTTCCGGGACTGGCGGTGGTGTTAGTGGGGGAAAATCCCGCCAGCCAAGTTTATGTGCGCATGAAAAAGAAAGCGTGCGCCGAAGTGGGCATTCAGTCATTTTCGCATGAATTGCCGGCTGAATGCAGTGAAAAACGCCTGCTCAATCTGATAACGAAACTCAATGCCGATCCACGCGTGCATGGCATCCTTGTGCAGTTGCCCCTGCCCAAGCAAATAGCCGAGGCCAAGGTGATCGCCGCGATGGATCCTGAGAAAGACGTGGATGGGTTTCATCCCGTCAACGTGGGGCGCATGCTTTCCGGCGATCCGGGCTTTCTGCCCTGCACGCCTGCGGGCTGCCAGGCCTTGCTGGTGCGTTCGGGGTTCGATCCTTCCGGAAAACATGTGGTCATTGTCGGACGGTCGAATATCGTCGGAAAGCCGCTTGCCGCCATTTTGATGCAGAAGGCCGCCGGGGCCAATGCCACGGTTACGGTGTGCCATTCGCGCACCCGTGATTTGCCGGCCATCACGCGCATGGCCGATATTCTGGTCGCGGCAATCGGTGTGCCGGAATTCGTCAAGGCGGACATGATTCGCCGCGGGGCGGTCGTCATTGATGTCGGCGTCAACCGGGTGGACGATTCCTCCGCGCCCAAGGGGTACAGGCTCGTCGGCGACGTGGATTTTCCGGCAGTTTCAAAAAAAGCCGCCGCCATTACGCCCGTGCCCGGCGGTGTCGGGCCGATGACCATCGCCATGTTGCTGAAAAACACCGTCGAATCGGCCAGAAGACATCGAACGAGAGCATGACGGCCAGGATCGCGTACGGGATGGCGCCGGATGGCGAAACCGGCCGGACAACGCCTCCGCAACAACCGTCATTGCCGCCGCCCCCGGCGCTCATGCGGACCTCGACCGTCGAGACGTCGCCGCCGATGACCAGTACGTTGCGTTCGGTTGTGCCGGGATAGGACGGCGCGGTCACGGAAACTTTGTGCGAGCCGGGACCGATGCAGGCGAACGTGTAGATTCCTTGCGTGTTCTGCGTCAGGGGGAAGGGCGGACCGGGAACGATTTGCACCGAGGCATTCGTCACGGGCAACGAGGTGGCGTTGTCCACCACGGACACGACAACCGCGCCGCAAACGAGACTCCCGACGGCAATCATCCCGCCGCTAGCTTGCACGTCGTTCTGCCAGACGAAATCGTCGCCGTACTGTCCCGCAAGTTTTACTTCGTTGATGCCGATGGGCAGGTTTGTGTTGTTGGGCGCGGTTTCGGACACGGTGAAATGCAGGATGGCCAGGCTTTGGGGCGACTTGCTGCCGGTAAGGGCTTCGTCGCGGCTCAGCGCGATGCGCACGAATCCGTTTCCGGCAACATATTCGAGCGAGAAGTTCTGCGTGGCCGATCCCCTTTCGACCGAGTCGAGGACCAGCGAGGTGAGTTGCGGCGGATAAGTCACCAGCAATTCAATACCGCTTAGTCCTTCGGGATTGTCAATCATGATGGGCACGGACAGCGTTTCGCCCGGCAGCGCCCGCAAATCGGAGGGAAGATAAATGTTCAGGGTCCGGCCGCGCACCGGCGTTTCGCCCACGCCGGGATTCAGCGGGCGATCCTGCGCGATGCGCATGATCATGACCGCGTCGGCGCTGTCAATGAAGCCGTCGCCGTTCATGTCGCCCACAGTGGGCTGGCATCCCTGCGGGAACACTTTTCGGACCGTAATCTGCAAGGCCACGGTCGCGTCCGCCATCTGTACGATGCCGTTGCCGTCGAGATCGCCCATTTTGCACTGGCCCGAAACGCATAACTGGGCCGTGGCCGACCGGTCCGCGGAAACGGCGCTCCCGAAGGCGTCCTCGAACACGGCTTCGGTGAACGACAGCGTTCCGCATGCGCCATCCGGGGCGTCGGCGCTGATGGCCGCGAACACGTCGAATATGCGGCCTTCGCCGGCGAAAACCGTGCTGCCGCTCGTCGTGATGGCGATTCGGCCGGGGGTTGCCGTGTCAACGCCGAGCGTTACGCCCGCCGTGATGGCCGTTCGCTCGACCGCGATCGAGGCGGGATTGATGGGCGCGCCGTCGTAATCAATCACGACACGCAGATTCGACGGGCTGATTCCGGAGGTGTTCGTCACGTTGACGGGGATGCGGACGCGTTCGCCCGCGGCGCCGTTCACGTTGGGCATCCATACCGTCACGGTTCCCGCGCGCGCCGTGACGGATGCGGACGGCCGGCTTGCATTGCCGCGCGCATCCAACGCCACGATGCGGTACCAGAAATCCTTTCCCGCCGGCAAATCCGTGTCGGCATGGCGGGTTTGCGATGCCGGCGTCTGAAAGAGGATCGTGTAGGGTCCGTCGGCCGAATCCGCACGCTCGACGCGGTATCCCGCGATGTTCGCACTGGACGAGGCGTTCCAGCGCAAGACGATGCCATTGGCGCCGGGAATCGCCACGACCCCTGTGGGCGCGGCGGGCGCCTGCGAATTCAGGCGAATCTGCAAATTGGCAGGGGCGCGGAAATAGGGGATATCGAGGCTTTCGTAGCCGGACCGTTCGACGCGCAGCGCCAGGAATGCCTGGATATCCGGGACCACGAAATTGAACGAGCCGTCGCTTTGCGACTGGGCGGCGCTCAGCAGTGCGCCCGTCGCGAAATCGAAGAGCGTCAGTTTGGCGCCGCCAAGCGGACTTCCCGTTTGCGCATCGGCGACCGTTCCAATGACTTCGTCTTCGAGCGTTCCCTCGATGAGGGTCCAGATTTTGGCGGAGGAATTCATGTCGCCGGTAAGCGCCTTGGTCCCGTCCGGAGACAACACGGCGGACCATACAACGGAAGACTCCGGAAGGATGCACAGGGCTTGTCCCGTGTCGGCCAGCCAGAGGGTCGGCCCGGGGAAAAAATCCGCCGTCAATACGCGCGTGCCATCCGGTGAAAACATGCCTGAGACGCCGCAATGCGAAAACCGGGAAAGTTCCGCGCCTGTCCCGGAATCCCAAATCTTGGCGAAAGCGCCCACGGTCAATACTTTGGTCCCGTCGGGTGAAAAGGCCACGGCTTTCACATCCGCCGACTTGCCGGCGTCGTGAATAAAGGTTCGGATCAACCCGCCCGTTTCCAGATCCCACAGTTTCGCCGTGCCGTCCCAACTGCCTGTCAGAAGACGGGCCCCGTTCGGCGAAAACGCGAGGGAATCCACCCAGTCTGTGTGGCCTTCCAAGGTGTAAATCGGTTCGCCGGTTTCCAAATCCCAGACCGTCGCCACGGCCGTCGGGCTTCCCGAGGCAAGCCGGGAACCGTTGGGAGACATCGCCAGCGCGGCGACGCTCTGCATCGTGCCCGTGAAGGAACGAGTTTCCTGGCCGGTTTCCAGATTCCAGAACCGGATACGGTTGAATGCTCCCGTGACGGCCGTGGATCCGTCCGGGTAAAACACCACCGACCAGACAGACGGATCATTGGGATTTCTGAGTGTGCGGATTTCCTCTCCGGTTGTGGCGTTCCACAGTTTCGCCGAGCCGTCCCAGCTTCCCGTCAATACCATCGTGCCGTCGGGCGAATAGGCTACCGAATGCACGGCGTCCGTATGTCCCGCGAGGGTGAAATCGAGAAGGCCCTCGCGCGGGGATTTTTGCGCGCCGCTGAGATCCGGCGCGGCGGCTCTGAACGATTCCATGCGTGCGATGGCCTCTTGGCGCGCGGCCTCGTCCTGCAAGCGGTCCGCTTCCGGCGGCGCGGCTATGGCCGACCCGGTCAATGCGCCCACTAAAGCGACAATAATCAAGGGTAGAACTTTTTCGCGCATTCCAAACGCCTCTTGGAAAACCGCCCCACTGCGGAATACTTCTTCGCGTCCAGTATAACACGAAACCGCCCAAAAAGCAAGTATCCTTATTGTGTTATGCTAATATTCTCCGTGTTGGAGGGGTATTGAAATGAAATGGATGTCTGTCGCGAGTGTCATATTGATGATCTTGCCGGTATGGGCGCAAGGCGTGGAAACAGTGTCCGGCGCGGCCTTTTCGGCCCGATTCGATCGCGGAACGCTTGTCGAACTCACAACACGCGACTCGCGGGGCTTTGTCATGCCGCCGGAAAAGGCAACAGGCGCGGGCATTCGTTGCCTGGACGGCGATCATTGGGCGGGGACGTCCCGATCAGAGGGTAATCGGGAAATCTGTGAATCGCTGTCGGATTTGCCGGAGGGACGCGTGACGTGTTTGTACCGCCTGGATGCGTCCGGCGATGTGATCGTGACGCAGAAGGCCGAATCGCCGAAAAAGGGCGTGTGGGGCGTCGAGTGGACCATCGAGAACATTCCGCTGGACATGAACATCCTGATTCCCGCGCATTCGGGCATGAAATGGACGCGCAACGATCGCATCGGCACGGAATCCTACGATTATCCGATGGCGTGGGAGGCGCAATTGGTCGTTGTCGAGGGGCGGGGTTCCGGATTCTATATTTGGGCCGATGACGCTAAGGGTGTGTTCAAGCGCTTGATGCTCGAACGGGGCGCGAAGGGATGGCGCTTGCGCTTCATCACGATGCCGATGGCCCCTTTTGAGGAGCGCGATACGTGCGAATCGGTCCCGTGGCATGTCAACGTCTATGAGGGCGATTGGCGCGTTCCCGCGAAACGCTACCGCGCATGGGCCGAAAAGGCCTTTTCGCCAATTCCCATCGCCCAACAGCGGCCCGAATGGATTCGCGACATCCGCGCCTGTGTCATCATGCCCCTGAGCATGAAAATGCTCGAGGCCTTGCCGGGCCGCACCGACCCGGCGCAGACACTCCTATATCTCTATAATTGGCGCGCGGCGGGCTACGACCGCGACTATCCGGCCTACGACAAGCCCGTGCCGGCATTCGGGCCGTTTGTCCGGCGCGCGCACGAACTCGGCTTCCGCGTGATGCCGCACGTCAACTATTTCGGCTGCGATCCCCTCAACCCGCTTTACGCGCAATTCGAGCCGTACCAGGTGCGAAATCCCTTCGGCGCGCACGAAAAAGACTGGTGGCTGTGGACGCGCGCCGATCCACCCATTAAATTCGCCTACATCAATCTCGCTTGCAAGGCATGGCGGGACATGCTGGTGTCGCGCCTTGCGGACCTCTGCAGGACGTATGCGATAGACGCCCTGCACCTCGATCAGACGCTTTGCATCTACAACGATCACAACGGGCTTGTGGACGGCATGACGTTCATCGAGGGGAACATCGCGCTGCACCGTGAATTGCGCGAGGCGCTGCCGGATGTCGCGCTCAGCGGCGAGGGGCTGGACGAGATTACCTACCGGCATGAAGCGTTCGCGCAACGGCATGCGCGCGGGCTCAATCATGCGGATGGCACGTTCGATGTGGACCAATTGCGGCAGGCTCATCCCATCGCTTCCTACCTCCTGCGCCCCTACACGATTCTTTACGGCTACCTCGGCTATGCGCCTCCGTCCGCCGGACAACTCTACGGCGCATGGAACGAGGCCTACGGCCGTTTCGGCGTCATACCCACACTGAAACCCGGATCCGACGATCTGGCGTGTCAAGGCGGATTCGACGCCCAATTGTTCGACGAGATGGCCTTTTGGCAACAAGAACGGGTGGAAATAGACATGGAGGCGGACTGGCCCCCGGACATCGCCTTTCCGTATCGCGCGGCGGACGGATCGCGGATTGTGCGGACGGTGGACCGGCGCCTGATGCACGGCGATCGCGTGATCACGCAAATGATCGCCGGCGTTGCGGAACATTGCGCGCCGGGTTCCATTCCCGGCTGGCGAGTTTACGATGAAACGTGCATTCGCGGGCTCGATCCGGGGCATTGGCATCCCGTGACGGCTTTGCCGCGCGACATGACCGTGCCGCACGTTGCCTCGCCTTTTCCGGAAGGATTCACCATTGCGTCGTTCGTCGCGCGTGATGGTTTCCTTTTCGTGCGGACGCGGCCGGCCAGCAATCACGATATCCGGCTTGCGCCGCTTGTCGCGGGCGGGATCTGCGGCGAGCGTCCGACCGACGGTCCACCCAGCGAGGCGCCGGGAGAATTACATGCGCCGAGCGGGGCGGCGTTCCATGGCGGCGGCGATGTCGTATACGCACATCCGCCCTATCGGAACCGGGGCAGCGGATCCGCCTTTGCTCGCATCGCGCTGGAACTGCCGAAGGACGCCGCGCGCTTTGCCGGCGACGTGGCCGTCGAGGGCGCGGACGGTCGCACCGACGGCGTGACCTTCGGCGTGTCCGTTCGTGCTGGCGGCCGTTTGGAACGCACCGAATTGCACACGGCATCCGCGGAACGACGTCCCTTGGCGTTGGATCTTTCATCGTTTGCCGGGACGCCCGTGGAAATCGAAATGTCCGTTGACGCCGGGCCCGCGCACGATCCGACTTGCGATTGGGCGCGCTGGTATGCCCCTCGCATCGAGCGCGACGCGCGCGTTACCGCTCCGATGACAATTGCGGGGTTTGGCCGGTGGCGTTTGGCCTTGTCGGGCACGCGCATGGTCCGCAACGATCGCGAAACGGGCGAATGCCGCATTGAAACCGATTTTCCCGGCGGCATCTGCCTGCTCGATGAGATGCCCGATCCTGTTTCATTTCCCTTCGACATTGCTTCCGCGCCGTTCCGTGTGGCTTATGTCGCCGACGATGGAACGGTGCTTGAATCCCCGCTTCACGCTTGTGCGATACCCGCCGAAACAGTCGTCGGTGGCGTAAGCCGCCAAGGCCTTTTCACGCATCCGCCCAATCGCGGGAGCACATGCGTTGACATTCCCATGTGTTTACCGAAAACGCCGGGCAGGTTTCAGGCTCATGTCGGCCTGCGCGACGGAAGCAAATCCGACGGCGTTGTTTTCCGCGTCGAAGTCAACGGCAGGGTCCTGCTTCGCCGGGATATCCGCCCCGGCGCATGGTGCGAAATCGAGGCGGATTTGGCGTCTTGGGCCGGACAGCCGGTCGTATTGTCGCTCGTGGCCGATTCCGCGGGTGAATACAATTGCGATTGGGCCGCGTGGGGCGATCCGAAAATCGGTCAACATCATGGAGAACCAGGATAGTTTTGCGGATTTTTATGGCATGACGTATCCTGAGGTTCCCTATTGGTAATTGGAGCGTTGCGTTGAAAACCGGATTGCCCTTTCGAATATGCCTGGTCTGCTCGCATGGCGGCCATCTGGCGGAGATGCTGGCCTTGATGCCGGCGTTCGAGGGATGCGAGACCTTTTTTTTCTGCTACGACGCGGACACAACGCGGCGGCTCGACCGGGCGTATCGGGTTCCCAACATGCCGCGCAATCCGATCGAATTTGTCAGGAACTTGTTTCGCGCCGCGCGCATCATGCGTATCGAAAGGCCGCGGCTCATCGTTTCGACCGGCGCGGAGATAGCCATTCCCGTGGCGCTTGCGGGAAAGGCGTTCGGCGTCCGCCTGATTCATGTCGAATGCGGCGCCCAAGTGGTCACGCCGTCGTTTACGGGGCGCGTGTTGTATTGGCTGGCGGACGCCTTTTTTGTGCAATGGCCGGAACTGTTGCGGGCTTACGGGCCACGGGCGCAATACCGGGGAAGCCTGATTGATGAATCATAAGGAGCGCCGCCCATGATCTACGCCACCGTCGGCACGATGTTCCTCGATTTCCCGCGACTGATTCACGCCTTGGACGCCATCGCGCATGAAACGGGCGAGGACATCGTGATTCAAACCGGCATGGGCAAGACGATCCCGCGATATTGCCGCCATTTCGATTTCAAGTCCCGTGAAGAAGTTCTCGCGCTTCAGCGGGAGGCCCGCGTAATCGTCTGCCACGCGGGCATCGGCGCCGTGACGGATGCGCTGGAATGCCGGCGCCCCTTTTTGGCGGTGCCGCGCTTGAAACGCTTCAAGGAACATCTGTCGGATCATCAGGTTGAAATCGCGGAAGCTGTTCAAAGGCGCGGATGGGGAAGGGCTATTTTGGATATCGCCGAACTGCCCGCGGCGTGCGCATCGCCCCCGGCCGTTCCGGCGGCCTACCGTCCGGCGCGCGATCGCCTGATTGCGGCCGTGCGCGAATTCGTTGAAGCGGCGGCAAGGGAGTGAGGAAGTGCGAGCAAGCGTCATCATTCCCGCCTATAACGCCGAAAAAACATTGGCCCAATGTCTAACCGCGTGCCTGAACCAGACCCTTCCCGCGCATGAGATTATCGTTGTGGACGACGGTTCGACGGACGATACCGCACGCGTTGCAGCCACTTTTCCCGTGCGATGCGTGCGGCAGGACAACGCGGGACCCGCCTCGGCGCGCAACCACGGCGCGGCGTGCGCTGCTGGGGATATCTTTGTCTTTACGGATGCGGACTGCATACCTGAACCGGACTGGCTCGAACAATTGCTGAAGGGTTTCGAGGAAGATGTCGCCGCCGTGGGCGGAACCTACGGCATCGCAAACCCCGGATCGCGCCTCGCCCGCATGATTTACCGGGAAATTGCGGACCGGCATGCGCGCCTGCCCGCCGATGTTGATTTCCTCGGTTCGTTCAACGTGGCGTACCGCCGCGAGATTTTCGAGTCGCTCCACGGATTCGACGAGCGATTCCGGGAGGCTTCCGGCGAGGACAACGATCTAGCCTATCGCATTCAGGATCTTGGCGGACGCATGCGGTTCATGCCCAAGGCCCGCGTGGCGCACTATCATCCGCAGCGTCTGCTGCCCTATCTTCGCACACAAATGCGCCACGGTTTCTGGCGCGTTCCACTCTATGCCAAGCATCCGGGGCGTGTCCGGCGGGGCGATCGCTATGCCGGCCTCGCGGAACTGCTGCTGCCGCCATTGATGCTTGGATTGGCAGGCGGCCTGCCTTTGGCCATGGTTTTCGATTCCATCCGGTGGTGCTGGGCCGGCGGCGCATGGCTCTATCTTGTTCTTCGCGCTCCCCTGCCTTACCGGCTGGCCAGGCGATCACGCGATCCCGCCATGGCCGCCTTTATCGTTGTGGCGGCCTTGCGCGACATGGCCAGGGCCGTGGGCATGGCGGCCGGCATTGGACGATATCTCCTTGATCAATGGAAAGGGCCTTCGTTGAAATAGGCGCGCATGCGAGTGAAATCCCCTATGATCCCCATGATCCGAAAAGACCTTTCCGCGATGACGGCAATCCCGTGTTGTTTCGACATGAAACAAGACGTTTCAACAAACCTGAACCGCCGTTTTCTGGAGGTCCATTTGGACAAGCGTGTGCCCATCTCTATATTTTGCGCGGCGATGGTAGGATCGCAGAAATCGCGAGGAGGCCTATGAACTGGATTCTGTTGTTTGCCGCCGGCATGGCGGAAATCGTGTTTGCCTTGAGTCTCAAGTACAACCATGGCTTCACCAAGCTGTGGCCGGGCGTTTTTACGATTATGTCCGGCGCGGCAAGTTTCTATCTCCTGATGCTGGCGCTCAAGACGTTGCCCGTTGGCACGGCCTATGCCGTGTGGACCGGAATAGGCGCGGTAGGCGTTGCCGTCATTGGGATCTTGTTTCTCGGGGAATCAATCAGCGCCGCCAGACTCTTGTCGCTTGCCCTGGTGATTGCCGGCATCGTTGGACTCAAGTGGTCGCACGTGGAGTAGTGTCGCATGGAAAACGACCAAGGGCGGACTTGGGTCTCGCGCCCGCGCCACAGGCGATATCCGGACGGAAAAAGGCCTGACATGGACACGGGAATGGGCCGAAACCCTTGTCTCATGGAATCGGAGAGAGGAAGCAAATGCAATCCCAGACGAAATGCTTGATTTTCGCGTTGTCGTTTCTGGTGGTTCAAGGAGTCTATGCCATGGAGAACATCCCCGAAATGCCCGGTGGCTTCATCACGCACCAGGATTTGTTCAACCGCACGATGCGGGCGGGCGTGGCCTGTTACCGGATCCCGGCCTTGGCGACAGCGCCGAACGGCGATCTGGTCGCGGCCATGGATGAACGCGTGGCGTCCTGCGATGATTTGGGAACGAACAGGGATATCAACATTGTCGTGCGTCGCAGCGCCGACCATGGGCTGACTTGGTCCGGAATAGAGACGGTGATTGATTATGACCACGGTATTTCGGTTTCCGACCCTTCGATAATTGTGGATCGAAAGACGGGCGTGATGTTCCTATTCCACAACTACATGGACCACAACACGGCTCATGGCATTTATCGTTTGCACGTGGCGAGAAGCCGGGACAATGGAGTCTCGTGGGAAAAGCCGGAGGACATCACGTCCCAAATCACCAAACCGGAGTGGGGGAGCGACTTTCAGTTCATCACCTCCGGCAATGGCATTCAGACGAGGTCGGGCATGTTGCTGCACACGCTGGTAAATCTGGACAAGGGCCTGCATGTGTTCGGAAGCGGCGACGGCGGTGATACGTGGTTCCTCGTTGATTCCCCGCTGAAACCGGGGGACGAGTCCAAAATCGTTGAACTGGCCGATGGCTCCTGGATGGTAAACAGCCGCGTCAAGGGGAAGGGAATGCGCCACGTTCATTTAAGCGCCGACAAAGGCAAAACATGGCAGGGCAGGCCGGAACCCGCGCTTGTGGACCCCGCGTGCAACGCAAGTCTTATCCGGTACACCCATATCGCCGACAGACACAACAAGAACCGGTTGCTTTTCTCGAACGCAAAAGCGAAAAATGCGCGACGGAACATGACGGTTCGCGTGAGTTATGACGAAGGCGTCTCATGGACTGACGGGAAGACCATTTATGCCGGCGAAGCGGCCTATTCCTCGTTGACCATTCTTGAAAATGGCGAAATCGGCCTGCTGTTCGAGAAAGACGATTACACGGAAAACGTTTTTGTGCGGTTTTCCCTTGAATGGCTGACGGACGGCCGGGACCGATATGAGCCGCCAGCCCCCCGTGGAGATTCGGATCGCGAAAAGAGGTAAAGCAGGACGAATCCTCCCCAAAAACAATCTTGGGACCTGCGGGGTTTGGCGTTTCAAGCATCCTTTACCGGTAAAAATCCCGGTATTTTTCGAGGGCTTTGCAGATGGCCTCGATGTTTTCGAGAGGTACATCGGGACCGCATTCGGCGCACAACCACAGGCCGCCTTCGGGTGCGCCGAGTTTTTCGACGGCTTCCCGGATATGATTGTCAATGTCCTTCGGCGTGCAGAAGGGGAAGAGTTGCCGGTCGAGATCAAGCGCCACGCAGACCTTTCCCTTGCAGGCGGCCGCGAGGTTGTCGAGCCCGTTCGCGCGGATCTGGGCGTTGACGACGTTGACGCCGCAATCCATGAGGTCGGGGATGATCTCGACGATGTGGCCGTCCGTGTGCATGTAGACCCAGTGTCCGGCGTCGCGGCAACGCCCGTAGATTTTCGCATAACATGGCTTTAAATATTTACGCCACGTTTCCGGGCTGATGGCGAGGCTGTGCTGGGCGCCGAGGTCGTCGCCGAAACCGATGAGATGCGGCTTGGGATCGGTTTCCCTCAAAAGTTTATCCACCTGCCGCAGGTTGTATTCGAGGACGACGTCTATCAACATCTGCAATTCGGGCGGTTCTTCCGCGAAATCAATCATGATCTCGTCAAAACCGCGCAGATCCGCCAGGCGCAACCACATGAAACCGTGCGGAAATCCCGTGTCTTTCTCCGGCGCCTTGAGCCGGCGGACGTCCGCGCGCGTCGGCACGGGATGTTTCGTCACGATGGATTCCATGCCGTGGCGCACGTTGCTCCACACACAACCCCAGGCATCCACGTGTTCGCCTTGGACGTACGTTCCGCCCACCGCGTCGTAATCCCGCGCGCCGTTTTGAGTGAACACGGCGGGATGGCGCGCAAGCAGTTCGTCCAGCGCCTCGCGGTGGCGAATCCACGTTGCCGGCAGAAACGATATGCCGACGGGAATATGCGCCGGATGCCGGTACAACATCGCGTCGAGCCGGTCGTCGCCCATTACAAGTTTCCTCCTTCATATCCGCGCTTTCGCGCAAGCCGAACCGGTATGGTTTTGTCTATTTTCCTTCCAAATAGGCCTGTTCGGTGTTGACGTTCCAGATGGCGTCCTTGGATTCGACACCGTTGACGAGGTTGTCCACGGCGGTCATGGCGGTCAGCATCGAATGGTCCATGTTGTTGTACCGGTGCATGCCGTTTCGCCCGATGAGAAAGAGATTGGGAATGGTGTCCGTGAAGGCCCGGACGGTCGGGAACTGGTCGTAGGCGCCAACGTACGCCGGGTAGGATTTCGGCACGCGCAGGACAACGCCGTCCATCACGTCGGCGGGATCAATCACCGAAATGGAAGCCAGTTCGCCGATCGCGAATTTCAGGATGTCCGGATCGGGTTGCCGCCAGAGTTCATCACCCTCGTTGCAGAAATATTCAAGGCCGAGCCAGAGGGTGTGGTCGGGATCCCGGAGCATATAGCGGCTCCAGTTGTTGAATATTTGAAGGCGTCCGAGTCGGACCTCGCGCTCCTGGATGTAGATCCACGTGTCGGGGATCAGGTTCATCGGATTGGGACCGGAACCGGCGGGGAGCGAGGAAGGAAGCGGACACAGTTTCTTCGCGAGGACGCCCACTTCCATGAAGTCCCGGTATTGCAGGCCGTCGGATACGGCGCGGACTTCGGGGGGGACGGCACAATCCAGTCCGGCGATCATCTCCTTGACCGGCATGGTCGAGAAGACGGCTTCGCCCAAAATCCGGACGGTCTTGCCGCTCGAAGTGTCCACGGCTTCGACGCCGGTGACGCGCCCCCCGGCGGCATGGATGCGCGTGACGGTGTGGTTGAACAGGATTGCGCCGCCCTGTGCGATAACGGCGTCCGCGGCCTTTTCCCACAACTGGCCCGGACCGAATTTCGGATACATGAACTGATCGATCATCGAAGTCGAGACGTTTTCCTGTCGCAGGCTTTCGCTGCTCCGGAATGGCCGGGAAAGAAAATGCAGGACCGCTTTCGCGATGGACATGTCCTTGATGCGCTGGAGCCCCCAGTCCGCGCTGATTTGCTTGCAGGGAACCCCCCAGACTTTCTCGGTATAGGACTTGAAAAAGGTGTCGTAGAGTTCATAGCCGAAGCGGTTGATTAGAAGATCCTCGATGTTTCTTACGTCGCGAATGGGAAACGCGAGGCTCTTGAGGTAACTCAGCGCAATGCGCGCGGCCTTGGCCATGCCCAGTTTGCGGAATGTTTCCGGCGTGAACGCCACGGGATAGTCGAAGAAAGAACGCAGGAAGTAGATTCGCGACAAACGCCGGCGAATCAGCATGACGTCGTCGGTGGTTTCCGGATCGGGGCCGTCCGGCGTTTCGGCGCTACGTTCGAGCGGGAGCAGGTTCAGCCACCAGTCGAGGACGCGATCCGATTTCGTGAAGAAGCGGTGCCCGCCCAAGTCGAGACGATTGCCCTGAAAGCGCACCGTTTTGGAAATGCCGCCCACCTGATCGCACGATTCGAGAATAACCGGCCTCAGATCGGTACGGTGGGCGAGTTCATAGGCCGCCGTGATACCGGCGGGACCAGCCCCGATGATGATTGCGGTTCCCGATTTCGGTTTTTTCAGACCTTCATTCGTCATTGCCGTTTCTCGAACACGCCCCATTGCGCCGCCAAGCCCACGCGGCGGATGGTTACGGGCATGAATAAGGGAATATCCTCAAACTCAATCAGGTGATTGTGCGGGCTGGTGCGCCGCTGCGTCAACCGGATTGCCTCGAGCAACCGGCAAAACCAATCCATGCCGGGCGCGGGGGATGTCAGCAGGAGCCGCCCGCCCGGTTTCAACAACGCGTGCATGGCCGCGAAACAGTCCACGTGCTCCACAAGTTCGAATGCGACGACGATGTCGAAGGATTCCGGTTCGAGACCGAGCGATCGCCAATTCCGGACATCGCCGACGATATCGGCCGGGGGATTGAGATCCAGGCCCGTGTAATGCCGCCAACCGTTGGCCCGCAACCACGCGCCCAGCCACCCGTCGCCGCACCCGATTTCAAGAATCCGGCTGTCTTTCGCCACATCCCGGAAAAAAAACGACGTCTTCCGGGCGCGCGCGTATCGGCTCAACAAAGGCAAGGCGTCAAATCCCTTTCATTTCTGGCATTTTCAGACGCGCCCATTATGACGGATGACGGGACGGATTGCCAAAGTCGGGGACGCGCCGGCAGCGCATGAACAGAGCGTGACCCAATTTCACGGCTGATTTGATGCCGCTTTCATCTGGTTCTTGAGAGTACCGTGTTCTCGGAATCGTGAAGGTCTCGGAATGTAACGCCGATTTCCAAATCGGCTTGCTGAAACACAACATGCCGATTTAGAAATCGGCGCTACAAAACGAATAATGGTTTTTCAGTCGCTTACCGACTGAAAAACCACGACCGCTGTCTATTTGCTCAAAATGGTTTCCAGTAAACCGTAATTTGGATAGAAATGATTTTGGATTTTCAACAGGGGCTGCGTCATATCTTCTACGAACAATTTCGATGTCTCCACGCTGTGGCGGACTGACCAGTCAACTGCTTGAAACGCCGTGAAAAATAGGCCGAGTCTTGGAAACCGGATTGCACGGCGACCTCATGCACTTTGCGCGTGGTATCACGCAATAGCGATTTCGCTTTATTTATACGGCATTCCGCTAAAAACTCACTGAACGTTTTTCCGGCATGCTTGCGAAACAGGGTGGAAAAATGATTTGGCGTCATGCGAGCGGCACGTGCGATTTCAGCCACGGTAAACGGCAAGGATGGGTTATGGTGTAGCATTGCGATGACCGTGTCTGTGAGGGCGTGTCCGGTGTTTGCCAGCGGATCTTCGACAACTCGCTCACTCAACATCGTCAAAAGGTGAGCCATTGACATGCTGCCGTCTTCCGGAAAGGAATCGTGCGTGAAAGATTCGGGCGGGCAGGAAAAATTTCCACTGCGCGCCGCTTCCGTAAGAGCCGCTGCGGCGAGATCTATAATTGCACGGAGCAACACCGCCCGCTCGTTTGTAAGCACAGGCAGAGCGAAATACGCTTTGCGAAGTGATTCCAAATCAATAGGCGAGCCTCGCACATGGGACCGTACGGCTTTCCACCCTTTTTCGCGATTTTCCAAGGAAAACGCGGAGGAGACCACCACTGTTGGAGACATGGTTCCCTCCGTGCAACTTGGCACGGGCGCCACAACCATTTGAATACCCCCGTGGCAGGTATACTCCGTCAATCCGCGGAAATGGGCTGAAAAAAGAATAAGGTGCCGGCAGGCGCGGCAGGATCGGCCATTTGGGTCTCTGCTTCGCATCAACGTGCAAAATTGGGGAAGTAGGTCTGGCTTTCCACGGATATCAAACCGTACAATTTCCTCGTCCTGTTCCGCTAGAATCGCAATTGAAGAGTCCGTAAAGTTACGCGCCATTGCTACCAAGCGTTCCAGCACCTTGTTTTTTTGATCCCATTTCCGCATTTATGTGCTTCCCTGCTTTGTCTGACTTGGGCGGATGGCCCAAACGCGATAGAAAGATCCAAGTAAATACTTCAAATTTTATGCAAAAACATAGGAGAAGTCAATAAATCGTAGATATGTCCATTGAATTGTCCATGCCTCGAATGTACCATTACATTTGTTTTTCGGTCACATAAAGGCGCAACAATACCTGCGCGGCATGTGTTCGTATGAATTGTTCTATTGTCAAGTCAAAGGAAAGGAAATATAGTTATGGTGATAAGATATTTTTATAGTTTTACAATTGTTTTGTTCAATTTATTTATTGTTTTTGGACTAACGGGTTGCCCTCGGGATTTCAAGGTTACGGTAACGCCGAAAACGCTTACGATTGTCGTGGGGAATACCGGCGATGTGACTGTGGCTTCGACGGATCAAAATGATAATGCCTTTGTATGGACGTCGGACAATGAGGCAGTAGCCACGGTGAACGCGGTCGGCGATACTTCAGGGGCAACGGTTATGGGCGTTTCCGCCGGCAATGCCACCATTACGGTAACCGGCAATCACAGTGGCAAAAGCGACACCGTCGTAGTTACCGTAACGCCCGCAGGTGAAGGCGAGGGAGAAGGTGAAGGTGAAGGCGAGGGCGAGGGAGAAGGTGAAGGCGAGGGTGAGGACTTGGCCGCCATCGCCGAGCGATTTGCGACCAGCCTTCACGCCACCCGGGAAGGCAAGATGACTTGGTACGCGGGCACTCAAAACGAACCGGGATTGTTCAGTTTGATTCAGACTCCAATGGACGACCTGTCCTGCATGGGTTGCCATGCCGCCAACTACGCAAATGGCACTCCGATTGACGCGGCGACGTATGCGCCGGGATGCGGCGATTGCCATGTGGACCCAGCCAACCCTGGACCGGTGACGAATCAGGCCGTTTGTACTGCGTGCCACAGCCGCCAAGGCCGGGAAATTCAGATGGATAATGCTGGAAATCCGTTGTTTGACGACGTGCATCGTAATGAAGGGATGACGTGCATGTCGTGCCACAACTTCGACGAAATTCACGGCGACGGTACGGCGTATTCCTCAATACTCGAGTCGCCTAGTTCCGATTGCCTTGACTGTCATAAGGAAGGAGGAACAGCTCCCGCGCCTGCAGCAAATCACGAGCCGCACAATGGCAAGCTCCATTGCTCGGCCTGCCATGTCTCCACGGTGATCTCTTGTTATAATTGCCACCTCGAATCACAGATCGATGCCCATCAGAAGCGGGCGTTCACGATGATCTCGGGCTTTTCATTCCTGGTTAACAATCTGACCAAGAACCAAGTACAGACTGCCTCGTTCCAATCGGTCACATACAATGGCAAGAAATTTGTTGCCATTGGCGCGTTTCACGGTCACACAGTCGTCAAAGGCGCGGCCAAGACTTGCGATAAATGTCACAATAACGAGAATGTGCAAGCGTATAAGGCAACAGGCCAGTTGAAAATCGCCACCTGGAATGAAGAAACTGACACCCTTTCTTCCATCACGGGTGTGGTGCCTATTCCTGACGACTACAAGACGGCGTTGAAATTTGATTTTTTGACCTATGCCGGCAACACGCATGATCCTGTTCCATCAACTCCGGCTGAGGTTACGCCAGAATATCGCGAGGCTTGGAATTTGGTGTCCGAAGATGGGACGGCAGACTCTGCCGACCTTATTCAAATGGCGGATGGCCTTGTGGCTCCCCTAACGGATGACCAAATGAATTGGCTATCTTTTCCAATGCAACAACCGTAGAAAAAAGAAAAAACGTTGGTGACATTTGACCCGTCTCGGAAATTTTCAAGGCGGGTCTTTTATTATGTGGAGCTTGCGACAAGGCCGGCCATGTTGACGCGGCAGAGCACGGCTGTTCACGGCAGACTTCGCGCTTGTGGACTTTCGTATGGATAGAACACTCAGATTCCCTCAATGCTAAACCGACTTCCGCAGTTTGATGCCGTTCGGTTAGAAGGCAAACACTCCCCCTTTTGTGTCTCATGGGCAACCGCTGGCGTGCCAAGAGAGACCGATAACAGCAGAGAAACTGGACTGGATTCCCGGACTTTTTTGTCTTTTCGAACGGGATCAGGCGTGGCGATGGCGGGTGGACCGTCGCATGTTGACGATGATCGCGCTTGCGACTAGGCCGGCCATGCTGGCGCAGCAGAGCGCGGCGGTTCGCAGCAGGCTTCGCACTTGCGGGCTTTCGTGGCGGCCCGTTTGGCACCATCGGGCAAAATGCTCGCAGTTGTTCGTGAAAATGCCGTAGCCCGATTCGCCCAATCGGCTTTCGGCGCGCATCATGACGCAATCGGGATTGTCGGATTTGTCGTGGACAACGGTTTCAACGCAGCCCCCGCGGGTGAATTCGGCCATGGACGTACGCTGGATTGATGCATGACGCTTGTTGTCGAAGAGTTCCCCTGAATAATGAATGACCGTTCCATCGCCGCAATCAATTCCGTGGTGCCAATATCCCAAGCGACGGACACGAATATGGTCGCCTCGCGACATAAAGTAAATTCCACTCCCATCCGCCGCGTTCCCATGCGCGTCGTTGCGTGTAAAACCAAGTATTTCAGTCCTTTACCGAACCGGTTGGGAGTCCGGTCATGGCGCCCTCAAAAAGCGCCGGGATCTCCGCCCAGGAGATCCCGTATCGGTTACGACTGTGTTTTTTACTCTGTTCGATTGAAACACCGCTGGAATGGACTCTATTCCACTCCGCATGACTCTGCTTCTTCCCGAAACGCATTTCCACGTACAAGTGAAATTATACCGTACACTCACCCGAAAATACAACGTCGCGTCGCGAACGAACCGGTCGGCCCTATCGCACAATCGGCGTCAGGATAATGTTTCGGTACTGGACGCCGGTGTGATCGCCCTGGAGATAAACGGGGCCGGGTCTGAATTCGTCGGACCAGAGCGCGCCGCCGGTGCATCCCTGAAGCGGCGCGTTGTCAATAATCGTCTGGCCGTTCAGCTTGACCGTGACGTGCCGGTCGGCAAGCGTAATGTCGAAAGCCTGCCATTCACCCGCCGGTTTTTCGGCGGCGATCGCCGGCCGGATGCGGCTGTAGATGCCGCCCATGTTGTGCGCATCGAGCGGCTTCCCGAACGTGTCCGCGACCTGCACTTCGTAGATGCCGCGCAGATAGATCCCGCTGTTGCCGTTGGGCGGAACGTTGACCTCGAGTTTCAGGTTGAAATCCTCGAATTCTCGTTCGGTGCGCAGATTGCCGTAATGCTTCTTCGGCTGGCCTTCCGCTTGTTTCGGATCGTTGACGAGGAGCCCTTTCTCGACGCGCCAGCCGTTGGCCGCGCGTGGATCGGTCAGCACCCAGCCCTTGAGATTCCGGCCATTGAACAGTTTTATTGGCTTGCCGAATTTCAACGCGCCCAAATCCGGTTTCAACGGTAACGGCGGAATGCGTTTTCCCGTAAAGGCGCTTTTTTCGACGGCGTTTCCGGTGGGGGCCGGATTGATCCGGTTGCCGGCCAGCGTGTCGCCGGAAACCGTACACGACAAGATTTCCGTGTACGTCTGCCTGCGGAGCACGTTGCCCGCGGCGTCCTTGCGCTCGACGGGTCGCAGCCGTGTCACATACAGCGTGTCGCCGTCAAGATATACGCTGTCCACCGGCACGACGCTGCCGCCATACCACAGGATACTGCCATCCAAATACCCTTCTTGCTGAATCACTTCCAGCCATCCGGCGCCGTTGTTCGGCAGGTCGAGCGCCCACCGTCCGATGAAGGGATTGCCCTCCGCCGCATAAGCCGCTCCAGAAACTGTCGCGATTGCCATAAACGCCGCTCCGAACCGAAAAACCATCTTCATGTGCTTTCTCCCGTTCCACGCCACTTTTCGACACCACTATGCCCCAACGGGGGCCCGTTTTCAACCTGCATTTATGGTTATTGAGAGTAGCGAATTCCCGTAGCTTGTTTCTGTATGGAATCCTCAAAGAAAGGGTGTTTTTGGGTTGAATAGGTTCAGGAATGGCATCGAAGCGTCGCTCATGAAATGTCGGCATGACAGATACACGTGCGAATGCGTGGGACCGGCTGTCCAGCCTGCCTCTGAAGTTTGGCCGATTTGAAGGTAGTCCACTCGAAGCCCACCGGGTCCGCCACATACGCTTCAACGGGAATCGTAGAGTTTTCTTGCCCGCAATTGTCCACAGGCGGCCTTGATGTCCTGGCCGCGTTCCTGGCGCAGTGTGGCGGCCACGCCGCGGGCGGTCAGCGCCGCCTGAAACGCCGCGCAGACAGAAGGCGAAGGGGCTTTGTAGGGCTTTCCATCCACGGGATTGCAGGGGATCAGGTTTACGACGCTTTTTACCCCCGCGATGAGCGTGGCCAGTTCTTCGGCATCGTCTTCGGAGTCGTTGATTCCCTGCATGAGCACCCATTCGAAACTTAGCAACCGATCGGCGGACGACGCGTAACGTCGCGCGGCTTCCATGATCGCTGCCAGCGGATACCGGCGATTGAGCGGAACCAGTCGCGACCGCAGCCGGTCATTGGCCGCATGCAGGGATATTGCCAGCCGGACCTGCCAGCCTTCTTGAGCGAAACGTCCGATTCCGGGCACATCGCCCGCCGTGGACACCGTAATCCGGCGCGCACCTATTCCCAAGCCTTCCTTGGCCATCAACAGGCGTATGCTTTTCGCCACGGTGTCGTAATTCTGAAATGGCTCGCCCATGCCCATGTAGACAATGTTGGGAACCCGGCCGGCCAAATCCTCAAGATCGAGCAGATGCAAAACCTGCTCGACTATCTCTCCCGGCGTGCACTGCCGCCGGAATCCGGAATCGCCCGTCGCGCAAAAGGCACACCGGCAGGCGCAGCCCACCTGCGATGAAACGCACAGGGTCACCCGGTCCCCGTCGCGCAGAAACACCGACTCGACCGTCTCGCCGTCCGAAAGCTGGAACAAGGCCTTTCGCGTGCCGGTGCGCGCCGAGGTTTCCATGTCCAACAGGGATATCTGCGGGGCGAGGCATTCCGCATGGAGGCGTTCGCGGAGATCCTTCGACAAGTCGGTCATGGCGTCGAAATCGAACACCCGCCGCCGGTGGAGCCATGCGAAAATTTGCCGGCCCTGGTACGGTTGCAAATTGAAAGTCCGGGCGATTTCCTCGGCGGACAAGTCCGTTAGCGCGATACGCGGGGACATGTCTCACCGTTCTCCCGTGCTTTGCGGTGGGCGATTTTCCCGCGCGGATCGCTTCACGTCCACGCCCGCGATGCGCGCGCGCGCTTTGATATCGAACCAGTCCGCGCCCAATTCGGTATTCGGCCAGACTTTTCGGAGATCGAGCGTCATCCGCGTCTGCTCAAGGGGAAACTCGACTTCCATCCGGGACGGAAACCGGATGCCCTCCACGTCCACATACTGGTTCTTCAGCGTGACGGCGAGCGTCCGCCCGTCTTCATCGAGGCGTTCGCTGTGCGAAACAACCCAGGGGGGGCCGATGACCGACACGATACGCCGGGGCGTTTTGCCACGGCCGATGACGATGGTGGCCTGTTGTTTCGTTTCGTCGTACGCGGCCATGCGCACCTCGTTCTCGCGCAATTCCGCCCAATCTTCCGGCAGAAACATTTCCCGCGCGATGTCCGATGGCGACACGCTGAACGGGACGCTGTCGAACTGCTCGCCTTCCAGGCGATAATATGGTTGTTCTTCCGGCGCCGCGGGGAATTCAATCAAAAATTCGCTACCCACGCACGTCAGGCGGAACACGGCCGCGCCGAGGTATTTCCGGCCAATCACGCACAGGTCGGCCGGGCGTCTGAACGCCACGAAACCGTCGTCAAAACTCTTGACTGCGGCGAGATCGGGGCTGGCCAGCGTAAAAGCGCCCTTGGCCTTGAAATTCCGGATTGCCTGATCGTTGGCGGCCAAATCCCCAAGGATGGCCGCAATCGGGGGCGCTCCGGGCGGAAGGACACCCTGCTCGACATGCGGTCCCAGCCGCGAACAAGCGCATGCCAGAAGGCAAATCACCGTTGCGGGAAGGCATCGGATCGGGCGTTGGATGCTTGAAACGGAAGTGAACATATGCTACTATTACGTGCTTTCTTTGGAAAGTATATCAAGTTTGCCATCCCGAACCAACACGGGAACAGGAGAATGTCATGTCGCAAGTTTGTGAATACAGCGGGAAACGGCCGCAAGTCGGCAACCGGGTTGTCCGTCGAGGCAAAGCCAAGCGGGAAGGCGGTATCGGTCAGAACGTAACCGGCATTACCAAGCGCCGGGTCAAGCCGAATCTGCAGCGGATTCGCATCGTGGACGAAAACGGCACTGTCCGCCGCGTGCGGGTTTGCGCGCGCTACATCAAAGCGGGCAAGTTCACGAAAAAAGCGCGCATTCCCAAAGCGTAAGAACCCCCTGCTCACAGCAATAAACGCCAAGGATGTTTTGATCCTTGGCGTTTCTGTTATGTGCTTCTTTGTGCGCCCCGTCCGCGCGTCCAGCACGGATGGATCGCCTTTTTCGGGTTATTTTTGCTACGGTTCGGCAGGCTGGGCGTCTTGCGTTTCGGGGGCCGCCGGTGTTTCGGGAGCCTGTTCTTCCAGGGGAGGCGATTGCGTACCCGGTTGTTCGGCGTCTGCGGGCGCATCAACGGACGGAGGCGCGGGCGGATTGGCGACGAACGCCATAGTGTCCGAATCCAGTTCGACCTTGAGCCGGTGTTCGAGGGCCAAATCCGTTATCTTGCGAATAACGTCCTCGGGCGCCCGTAAATGTTTGCGCAAGACCACCACCGTGGTGGCCGGTGAGGAAACCTGTGCGAAGGAACGTTCCAAATCGTCCAGACCGGCTCGCTTGCCGTTGGAACGAATCGCGCCGCTCTGGCCGACCGCGACAACGATTTCATTGCGTCCGCGCCTAATGGCGTGCCCGATGTCCTTGAATTCATTTCTCTTGGCTTTTCGCAAATCCGCTGAAAATGCTTCGTCGAATTGGGCGAGATGCTCCGTTTCCGGATGGGTCTTTTCATCTACGATGGTCGTCGTGATAAAAATCATTAGCATGGCGTTTTTAATGCTCTTGCTTGGATTTCTGAAAAGACGTCCCAGAATCGGGATATCGCCCAAAAGGGGTAGCGATTTGGACAGGCTGCGCGTGTCGGTGCCCTTGCGCAAACCGCCAATGACGATTGTGTCGCCGTTGTTGACGCGCACCTGGGTTTCGGCGCGGCTTTCGCTTTTTTCGGGGATCGTGTTTTCCTGTCCTTGGGAGATTACCGTCTTCGGCGTGGCGTCGCTGTCCTCGGCCGATATGTCGAGCAGGATGCTATTGTCTTCCGTGATGCGCGGCAACACATTGAGGATGGTGCCCACCTCGATGAAATCAATGCGATTGTATGGCTGGGATCCGTATCCATAATAACTGTTATAGTATGGATTGACCGTCGAGCCCGCTGTGCCGGTTATGTTGCCCGCGTAGGAGTAGGGATACGATCCGTAGGTCGTGGATGTCACATAGGGCACGCGGCGTCCGCTTTGGAAAATGGCTTCCTCGCCATCCTGCACGGTCACGCGCGGCGCGGCAATGATCTTGGCTTCGTTGCGTGTGTCGAGGTAGTTGAGGACGGCGCCCACCCGATTGCCGGAAAACTTTTCGATGATCGGTTTGCCGTTTACATCCTTGATGATTTCCCCCGCGGCATCGCGCAGATAAATCGGATAGGCCAGTTGTCCGATGGTGAGCGTATTGGAAAGACTGCTGAAATCGGGTTTGGCGCCGCCTCCGAACTGCAGCGCCTGCGGAGCATTGCCCGTCGAGTCCATGAAGGTCCACGAGACGTTGAGATTGCGCGCCAGTTCGCTCGAAATTTGCGCCATATAGGCTTCAATCTGAACCTGCCGTCGCTTGACGTCCCACGACTTGATTAGACGATCAATTTCGTCCAGGCGTTCGACGAGCGCCGTGACCGTCAATTGGTGCACGTCGTCGTCCACGATGATGTCGCCCATTTCCTCGGGCACAAGGCGTTCGAGCCGGTCGGCCACGTCTTCCGCGTTGATGTAGTTCAGCACCCATGTGCGCGTGTCGAGTTTCTGGTCGAGCGCCTCGACCATACGGGCGACCATGTCCTGCCGGGAGGCAACGTCCGAGACGATGAGCGTGTTCGTGTGCGGATCCACCATGGCCTTGCCCCGCGCGCTCAGAATGCTCTCGATGCTGTCAACAAGATTGTCCACGCTCACATATTTGACCGGGAAAACCTTGGACTCGATGGGCACGTCGAACTTTTCGACAGCCGCGGCCATCTGGTCGAGGTTTTCGCGCAAATCGCGCGCGAGCACGTGGCCCGTACGCGGATCGACCACGAGCGTCCCGCTGGGGGATAGCATGGTGGAGAGGATGGGCTCGATATCGGCGGCATCGGCATGTTTGATGGTGAACTCGGCCTCCTCCATCGGGACGTCCAAGCGTTCCACCGCCTCCTTCATCTTGGCGATATTTTCGGCCGTGTCCCAGACAAAAATGTGGCCGGTCCGGGGATCCGTCACGGCGCGGCCCTTTGGCGACATCAGACTGCCGATCAACGATTCCACGTGATCAGCCGGCGCATGTTGTATGCTGATTTCATACTCCTGAAGCGCCCCGTACTGTTTGTCCAGGCGCTCGACTTTCGTCGTGACGTAAAGATATTTATTCTCTTCGTTATACTCATAATAGAGATCGTGAAATTTGAGGATTTCCAAGGCATCGCGCGGTTTTGTGTCGGTAATCCAGAATTGGAGGTTGACCTTCTGGGCTTCTTCCGTCACCAAAATATTCCAATTGGTGGCCATCGAAAGCGTTTCCAGAAAATCCTTGACGGTCAACGGGCCGTTGAGGGTCATCGGTTCGCCCACGTCCGGGACATCCTTGTACTCAAGGAGTTTTTCAATAATCGGATCATAGGTGTTGGGGCCCAATACTCGAACCATTGGCGCCGCGGCTCCCGCTCCTCCTTGGCGTCCGGCGCTTTTGCCCGCTGCGCCGGTTTGCTGGCTGGAAAGCGTTCCCCTGGCTGCACTTGCGGCTCCCTGCTGCCCGCCTTGGACCACTTGTGTCGGTCCTGAAATGCCTGCGGTGACGGTTCGTTCCTGGGCAGGCTGGCCGGCCCGCGGACCGGGCGGCGCCTCGGCCTCACCCGTGGCGGTTCCCGTCTGCCGGCTTCCCTGTTGAGCCGATCGCAAACTTTGTTGAAGTTGCTGGCGAAGCCGGTTCAATTCCGGGGTTGCCTTGGGCTGAGTGGGGGATTGCTGGGCATGAGCCATCCCGGCAACCGCCAACCCCAACGCGGCCAGACCGATGGCAATGCGCTTGGTCATTTTTCCAGTCGGAATCATGCTGATTGTCCGAACCCTTCCTTGTGGCGATACAGTTTCTTTGGTTTTATTGAAGAACGATTTGACAAACGGCCTCTTCGTTGTCCTTCGCACCACGCAAACAGCCATGGGACCTTCCTGCACGATATACCACCCATACTCTTCACATCAACAACGCTGGCCGTCCGCGCAATGACGACATTCCAGTCGAGACGCCAAACGGGTTTCAGAACGCGAATGGAACGTTTGCGGAGCAGTCTGTTTCGTCTGTTTTTCCTCAAGGTTCCCTGTCCACGTTCATAATGCCATCCGCATTTCGTCCATTATTTCCGGGGAAGTTCAATGGTCAATTCCTGGTCTTCCCAAGGAAGCGCCAATAATACGCTTGTCTTGCCGATGGACTTAATGGTGAGTCCGTTTACGGTGTCGCCTTCGGCGACAAACCGGCCCTTGGAATCCTTGCCGTCCATCATTTTGATCTTCGCGCCGATCTGCTGACGTCCAAAAGAGAGTGATTGCACCATGGCGTTGAGGTCCGGCGGTTGCTTGGGGGGAGGCGGAGGCGGCAAGGGAGGGGCGACCAATGCTTCCCAGAGAGCCGGCTTGGAGGCAATCGAACTCTGCCATTTGTCGAAGTCCCAAGGGGGTTTTTCGAATTTGACGTCAATGGCCTTGATGCTTTTAAGATGATTTTCAAGGGCCGCCTTTCGCGCATTCATGGGATTCGAGTACGTCCGGTAACCGCCGAAGGCAATGATTCCGGCCAGAATCGCGATGCCGATGGCTGTCATTATGCGTTCCATGGCTAATCAATCGCCTTTTTCAGAAGCACGTTGTCCACATAGGCTGTTCCGCCATCCTTGAACAAAATCACGGGAGCGCCTAGTTTCACCTTGTCCTTGTCGCCCCCAGTCGTAAATGCCAACTTGTAACGCCGGCAACGTCCGTCGCCCGGCACGTCAACCGTACCTTCGTAGCGGGTGCCCTTGGCATCGGCAATCATAATGAGAACCGGCTTTTCCGCGGCCACCTGCACCGACAGTTCATAGGTGGTTTTTGGCTCCAATTCCTGCCTCATATAGGCGGTGGCGTCCGGTTTGCCCGCTGCCAGTTTCAGGCAACTGCCCCCATCCGCCACCAGCGAACCGACTGTCGGACTGGGGGCCATGTCACAGGAGTCGCCTTCCCATCCCGCCGCATCCGTTCCATCCCAATTGGCAACATACGCCAACGCCGCGGGATCGCCCGACGGCATTTCGGGGGATCCGGCCTCTGCCTCGTCCGGACTTCCCGCAACCACCGTGCGCGTAACATTGATATTGGCGCCGATCAGCGGGCCGTCGGGCGAACGCGCGATATCCAAGCCGTCAATCCGAAGCGACTGCGGGCTGGCCTGAAGACGGATCAAAAATAAGGCCAACGAATAAATATCCGTCTGCGGAATCTTGATGCTCAGTTGGTATTCGCGGTAACCGTGCCCCGTGTCGCGTAATGCGCCTTGGCGCAACGTGGGGATTTCGACCAGTTTGTTCGGCGAATCGGGGGACCCTTCGGGGTCTTCAAGCGCCAACCGATAGATTTCCTGGCGTAAGCGGTTGTGGATTTCTGCCTCGGTCCATGCGCTCGAATGCTGGGCGGCAACACCTGCATAGGCTTTGCTCACGCTGACGCCCCGGGCCTCCTGTTCCGCGTAGTTGACGATGTCCTGTTCAAGCCGGGCTATCGTCCGATCCAGTTCATGAAGATACCCCGCGGCCCGCACGCCCACCATCACGGCCAACGCCAAGCACACAACCCCCGCCGTGGCGATCGTCAACCGTTGTTCACGTTCGTTGAGGCGTTCCCACAGGCTATTCATTGCCGAAATCCTCGTCCGACACTTCGGCGTCCGATGCCTGGGTTTCGGTTTCGGGGAACGGAATGCTGATTTTGAAATCCAGCACTTCCTCACCGCGTTCAATGACCTTCTGCTCGTACACCTGCTGGGCGCGGATAAATTGGGGGATGGTGCTTTTGCCCGCCGCGCCCAAATCCTGCGCGAGTTTTTCGATGGCCTGCAGACTGCGCGCACGGCCCCAAAGGTCGATCTTTTCCCGATGGCTGAAGGAAAACCGCGTGATATTCATGTCGGCGCCGGGAAACAAATCGCAGAGATCCGCCAGCATTTCAATCGCATTTCCAGAACGCTCGACCTGGTTCTGTAAAATGGCCAATTGCTTCTGTTTGGACATGATGCCGCGCGCGCGGGGCGCCATGGCCGCCGCACGCCGGGTCAATTCCGCGATGTAGGCTTGGCGCATCCGCACTTCCTGCCAGTACACGCCTGCCAGCGCCAGCACGATCGTGGCAGCCAATACGCTCATCAAGGCGAACCGGCGTTTCACACCGGCGCGCTGACGCGATTTCTTGACGGCTTCGGGCAGTAACTGCACACAAACGGCGCCGCGTTCCTGCGCCAACAGCGCCGCCCCAACCGAGGCCAGCGGAATGGATGGCAAGCGGTCGCGTCCGCTCTCGACCAATGTTTCAAGGAAAGGCGCCGGTGCGCATTCTTGGCCGGTTTCATGGCACAATGCCTCGCAATGGGACGCGACATCGGTCCATTCCGAGCACAAATACACGGCTTCGATGTCTTCGCCTTCTTCTGCTTCCCTTCGGTAGGCGGACACCGAGGCGCGCAACTCCACGCCCAATTCCTCCAAGATGTCCTGTTTGACATCCTCGCGCAGGCGCCAGTCCTGCTGCGAGGAAACCGCACGCCCATAGGCTATCGTCTGTTCATTCATGACGACGATTTCGAGGCCGCCCGAAGCCAAGTTCATCAAGGCATATCGGCCCGGAGCATTGCCGCGCGCGGCCAAAGCCGCCGTGGCCAGACACGCGGTGCTCAGATAGACCTGTTCCGGTTCGAGTTTGGCGGCCTGCAGCATTTTGATATGCGTGTCCACGACGTCGCGGTGGGCAAAAACCGCCAGCACGCGCGATCCGCCGTCTTCGGTCTTGCCGAGCACACACTGATCGGTAATCAGTTCTTCGGCGGGAAACGGCACGTATTCTTCCGCGCTTAGCCGTATCATCCCCGCGATTTCGTCCAAATCTTGGCTGGGCAGTTCAAGGATGCGGGCCGTCATGTCATAACGGGGCAGAATCGTAAACAGTAAATCGTCAGCCAAGTGGTGTTTTTGCGCGAAGACCTGCAACGCCGCTTCGAGCGAATTGTCGCGTCCCGACCAATCCCCTCGTTCCTGGTCAAACGACGCCACGACGACACCTTTGGATGAACGATGAACGCGCAATCGCGAGATAGCGCGCTCGTCGAATTGTAAGATGCTGATATAACTTGCCTTACGAGCCAAGAAACTCCTCCCGCCACTTGATCACCGTGGCGTAGGGTGGGTTCATCACGACCGTTGCAACGCAGGTCGCCCGGACTTTTCCTTGCCTAAACGTTGCAATGCCATGAATTGTAAAGAATTGCGAATCTACCTTGCAATACTGAACCAAGGGCTGCATATCCTGCCCGGATATACCCGCAAGATTGGCGACGGCGCCCAAATCGGGGAAATCCTGATCGTCCGCCGTGTAAAGTTCACCGTCACTGCCGGCCCGGTACGCAATGATGCCTTCAACGACGTTATCGTGGACATCGGGAATGCACTTGAGCACTTCCGGGGAAGCGGTATTGATATTGATTTTACCGTCGCCCCAGCATGTCATTAAATCGCGAAGTCCTGGGCTGTCGTCGTCGCCGAACCAATCCTTGTCGTCAATGCCTTCGATGGTGCGTAATTCCTCGATGGTCTGAAAGCCTTGTCCCGGTTCGTTGGTGTCCGGATCGCCGCCGCGCCGCCGCATGATTTTGCGCACGGCGCCGGGCGTAAGCGCCTTGATGCGGGTTAGAAAGGTATCGTCCACGCCGTTGATGCAAATCAGGCTTTCCTCGTCGCGAATGCGATAGCGGCAGACATCCCGCTCTTCTTTTTTGTTGTCTGCCCCTTCCGTTTTCTCGAAATAGACGCCTTCCGCCAGCATATCCACCGGCCGTGACCACGATTGCGCATAACTGGTCCGGCCCTGCTGCATGTTCAGCGCGTCAATAATGGCCTTGTTGCGCAGTTCCGCGATGCCGCGTTCCACCGCACCCCGCGCGCGGTACATGGCCCGGTCGTGATCCAGCGTATAGGTGGCCGCTTTGCGATCGAGCATCGCGCGCCGTCCGAAGCCAATCGTAATCAACGACAGGATGGCCAGTACCCACAATACCGTGACCAGCACAAAACCACGCGGAGACGTCATGATTACAGTCCTCCCACCGAACCGAGTCGCTGCTCGTCATAGGGGGTGGTGGGGCCGCGGAAAGCCGTGCGAAACGTGAAGGTTGTCTTGCCCGATTCCGAGTTCGGATCCGTGACGGTCAGCGAGGCGCGGAGTCCCTGCGGCAATCCCCATCCCTGCCGGTTCTGTTCCATCTCGATGGGCACGACCCATTCGGGCGGCTCGTCCTTCGTGCGTTCCAGAGGCGGCACCCAGTAATAGGTAATATCGAACCCCCGCACGTTTTTCGACACCAGATCGAAGGAGTGTTTCCGGCCAAGTTTGACCCTTGTCTTGTCCAGTTCGCTTCCATCCGCCGGTTGCAGGGGCAAGGGTTTTTCGACGATGGCTTCCTGGCGGACCAGTGTGTGACCGGTCGCATTGTACCGGTAACGGACCCATAAGACCTGTGCGTCTTCCCCTTTTTTTAGGTCCATGGGCGGCGCCACTGTGAAAAATTCCAGTTCGTGCGGTTTGCCCTCGAATAAATGTTCGCTGCCGCCCAAAATGCAGCCCAGTTCCCGCGCCAGAATCGTCATGGCCGTTCGTCCGTCCTGGTAGGCCTCAAGATTGGTTTCGCCCCGCCGCCATGCGCGCAAGGTCGATCCGAAAGCCGTGTACACCGCCGTCATGACCAGCGTCAGGAGGGTCGTCGCTACGATCAACTCGGCCAGCGTAAATCCGGCCCGCGTCGGGTCTTTTGGGCGGGGAGTCATGGTTGAAGTCCCAATGCCGCGCGTTCTTCAGGCGGGATGAACAATTTTTCCGGGTTGGACAGGGTTTCCGCTTTCACCTCATAGGTTTGACCCCGGCGTGTCCAACTTACGGTGGCTTCGATTTTCGTCAGGTACGGCACATTCAATTTGAAGCGTGCGACGAGTTCCTTGGGCGCATTGGGCGGAAACGGCGGAAGCGGAATGTTCACCTTGGAAACTTTCCACTTCCAACTGAACCGCGAAAATTCACCCTTGAATCGTCCTGAATCGCTGGCCTGCGTCAGCATGGGCTGGAGTTCCACTTTTGCCATGACGTTCGACAACAGGAAACGGGCATGGGTGTAGTCGCGCGCCTGTTCCCGAACCCATATCGTCTGCCTCAATCCATTGTGTATAACGATCAGACTCATGCTCAACAGCGACAGGGCCATGACCGATTCGAAAAGAATATACCCGCGGATTGCGGAGCGGCCTCGGCGAGCCGGCGTCGTATTCCGTACAGGCCGATTTTCTTTCGATGAAACCGTGGACGTCCCCCTTATTGCAAAGTGTGCCGAAATGTCCAGCGGCCCCACGCTACTTTTTCCGCGTCCGGCCGTCATTCCGCATCAACCTTTATTTCCCCCAGCGATCCGCGCAACTGGATCTTCATGCGTTTCCCATTATCGCGTCCCACCGTGAGCGACGCCTGATCGCAGGCGCCGCTCGGATAGAAGGAAATATAGGCAGCCTTTTCCCTGCGGTCTTTCTTGGCGTTCAGGCGCTGAATTTCAAGCCGTTTCGACAGCGTCATCCGGTCGCCCTGCCGCTCCTCGACCGGAATGAACTTTTTACTGTCCTTGCCCATGCTCCAGGCCAGGCTCATCAGCCAGTATTCGTTTGTTTCCTTGGAGATGTACAGGCGGTATTCGCGGCAATCCGTCACGGCGCGTTCCTGGGCGTATTTGATCGTTGCGATCAGGTCGCGGAACGAATGGTCGCTTTCGACGGATTCCAAGGTTCCGCGAAACAGGGGAACCACCGCCGCCGACATAATCGAAAGAATCGAAAGGACGACGATTAGTTCCAGCAACGTGAAGCCGGGGCGTCTCATCGAATTACGGCGCGGCTCCGCCGGTGTCCGTGTCCACGCTGTCGGCCGATGTCAGCGTGACGTCGTCTTCCGTGCCCGGCTGGCCGTCCGGGCCGGCCGACGACACCGTGTAACTGCCCCCGGACACCTTGTAGACATAGTCGTTACCCCAGGGATCCTTGTTCAGTTCCTTGACATATTTGCGCTTGCCGCTGGCTAGATCCTGCAGCGAACTGGGGTATTTGTCGTTGTGATCCAGCGCGTAGAGATCGATCGCGGTGCCGTAACTTGCGATGTCGCCCTTGGCGGCGCGCCGGCGGGCCTCCTCGGCCCGTCCCGCAAACGTCAGCGTGACCATCCCGGCCAGAATGCCGATGATGACCGTCACCAGTATCAACTCGATGAGTGTAAACCCGCCTTTGTCGCTCATAATCCATCTCCTCGACCGGGCGTATGCAAAAGGCGTGCCGGCCCGTTTTTTCCCTTATCCGACATGCGAACTCAACGTCAACATGGGCAACAGCATTGCAATCACCAGAAATCCGATTACAATGCCCATCACGACAATCAAAATGGGTTCGAACAATGCCGCCATTGCCTTGACTGCGCGGTCCACTTCGTTGTCATAGGCATCGGCGATGCGTTTGGCCACCGCGCCGAGACGGCCGCTTTCCTCGCCGATGGCGAACATGTTGACGACCATCGGGGGAAAATGCTTGGTGTGCCGGAGGCTGTCGCTGATGCTGTCGCCTTCAAGCACGCGCGCATGCACGGCGTCCACTTCCCGGGCGATCGCGGCGTTGGTCAGCGTGTCCACGGTGATCTTGATGGCCGTCAGCACCGGCACGCCGTTGTCGAGCAGGGTGCCCAAAACCCGCGCGAATTTCGCCATTTCATAACGCTGGATTACGCCGCTAACCACCGGCATGCGCAGCAGAAATGTGTCGAACTGCATGCGCCCCGTCTCAGTCTTCACAAAAGAAACGAACGCGGCGACTATTCCGGCGAGTCCCAGCAACACCGCCCACCAGAACTTGCCCATGAAATCGCAGAGGCTCATCACCACAACCGTCGGCCACGGCAGGGCGGCATTGAAATCCTCGAAAATCGTTACGAACTTCGGAAACACAAAAGATACGAGAATGAAAATGGCCGTGCTGCCGATCAGCAGCAGAAACGCCGGGTAAATCATCGCCGAAACGGCCTTGCCCCGTAGTTCCTCCTCTTGTTCCCCGAAGGCTACGATGCGCCACAGCACGTCTTCGAGCATGCCGCCCGTTTCGCCCGCATGGATCATGTTGCAGAACATGGCGGGAAAGATCTTCGGATGCCGTTCGAGCGCCTCGGCGAACGAGGCGCCCTTCTGAACGTCGTCGCGGATTTCGGCGATGATCTTGGCGAGTTTCGCGTTTTCCGTCTGTTCAACGAGGGTGTTCAGCGCGCGGGTAATCGGCATGCCGGATTCGGAGAGATTGGCGAGTTGGCGAAAAAACACATTCCGATCGGCCAGTTTCACGCGCGCCAAGGCTTGTTTGAGCGTGTCCTTGGTTTCCTCGCCCTCATAGGGTTCGATCGAAATGGGAAAATACCCCATGTCGCGCAGCCGGGCCACCGCGGCGCGCTGGCTTTCCGCTTCGATGATGCCCCCGGTGGCGGATCCGGGGCTTTTCTTTACTTCATACTTGAACTGAGGCATCGCCGGTCTCGATCGCATCCAGTACATCGGCATCGGAGGTGACACGCATCACTTCTTCGAGTGTCGTCCGGCCCAGGCAGACCTGCTGCCACCCCGACTCGCGCAACGTCCGCATGCCCTGTTCACGACCTTTCCGCTTGATTTCAGTGGAAGGCGAACGGTGATAGGTCATTTCCTTGATGGTGGGAGTAAACGTCAGGATTTCATAAATGGCGATTCGACCCCGGTAGCCGGTATGGCGGCATGCATCGCACCCCCGGCCGCGCCGGAATGTCGCGGTTTCGATTCCCTTGGGGGACACGCCGAATTCGCGCAGCGCCGCCGGATCCGGTGTGTAGGGTTCCGCGCATTGTGTGCATACGCAACGCACCAGGCGCTGGGCAATCGAGGCGATCATCGTGCTCGCTATCAAAAACGGTTCCACGCCCATGTCCACCAACCGCGTGACGGCGCCCGCCGCGTCGTTGGTATGCAGCGTGCTGAACACAAGATGGCCGGTCAGGCTGGATCGAATGGCCATTTCGGCGGTCTCGAAGTCACGGATTTCACCGACCATCATGATGTCCGGGTCGTGCCGCAGCATGGATCGCAGGCCCATCGAGAAATCGAAGCCGATACGGGGCTGCACCTGCATTTGCGTAATGCCCTTGAGTTGGTATTCGATCGGGTCTTCGATCGTGATGACCTTCCGGTCCACCTTGTTCAATTTGCTTAGGGATGCGTAAAGCGTCGTGGTTTTTCCGCTGCCTGTCGGGCCCGTTACGAGGATGATCCCGTGCGGTTTTTCGAGAAAGGCGTTGAATTGCCGTAAATCGTCGGGCAGAAACCCCAATTGATCCAACGTCAGAAACATCGAGGTCCGGCTTAGAATACGGATATTGACCGTTTCGCCATACGCCGTCGGCAACACGCTTACGCGCAGATCGTACTGGCCATCCCCCAGCGAAACGGGGATCTTGCCGTCTTGCGGCAGCCGCTTCTCGGCGATATTCATGTTCGCCATGATCTTGATCCGCGAGACGATAGCCGACTGAAAGCCGCGGATGGTGGCCGGCGTCGGCACCTGATGCAGAATGCCGTCAATGCGGTAACGCACGCGGAGTTGATCCTCGAACGGTTCGATATGGATATCCGTCGCGGCGGACTGAATAGCCTCCATCAGGACTTCATTGACGAATTTGATAATCGAAGCGTCAATATTTTCGTCACCCAGATCCGATCCGATCTGTTGCGTGTCCAGGCTCAACAGCGACGCGACGCTGTCCTGCTCGCTTAGAATGCGCTCGACCGTGTCCGCTCCGAGACCATACAAGGTTTTAGTGGCGCGTTCGATTTCTTCCGGCGTCGTCACGACCGGCTCGATTCGTTTTTTGAGAACCAGGCGGATATCGTCGAGGAGTTGTGCATTCAACGGATCCGAGACGGCGACCACATACCCGCCGTTCTTTTCCTGGATAGGCACGAAGCCATAATGGGTGGCGAACCGGGCCGGCACATTCTTGATGACGGTTTCCGGAATGTCCATCTTGGAGGGCTGCACGAAGGGGAGTTTGCAGTAGTTGGCCAAGGAACGGTACACGGCTTCCGGCGTTGCATATCCCAGCATCGGAACGACTTCGAGCAGGCTGGTCCCCGTCCGCAGGGCTTCCGCCCGGGCACGTTCCAGTTTTTCGTCGTCGAGAATGCCGTCGGTTATAAATTGTTTCTCAAGCGCTTTTCGAGCCAACACGGCCGCGTACTCCATGTCTCCAAAGGGTATGTTACCATCCGCCAAGGGTTTCTACAACCGGCCCTTTCGCCGATGGGTCGGATCCGCCGGATTTTCGGGTTAGTTTCCCGAACTTATGCGGGAGAGGCATTCCTCGGCGAGTTTGGCCAGCACGGCATTCGGGGCGGCCGCCGCTTCGCGATACTGTTCGGAGGCCTTGGCGGGTTGTTTGAGTTCTTTCAAATAGACATGGCCCAGTTCCATGCTCAATTGCGCGCGCGCGGCAGGATCCGTGCAACGATCGCGCGCCGCCATGAAGGCTTGAATCCGGTCGGCGTTTGTGGAAGTGTCGAGCGTGAGACGGGCCATGTCGTGTGCGGCGAGGGAGGCAACAAAGGTGCCGGGGTATCGGCCGATGACCTGCTCCAAACGCGCAAAAGCCTCCCCACCATGGCGCCGCGCGGCATCGAGCGCGTACAAAGACGCGAAATCGTTGGTTTGGGCTTCGGCCAGCAGATCGCGGCGCGCACTGGCGCCGGGATCCTCTCGGAACCGACTCGGATACTGTTTGGCCAAGCGGTCGTAATCGTCGTGGGCTTCGGCGTACCAATGCAACTCGGAAAACGCGATGTCGGCCCCGCGGGATTGGGCCTCGGCGGCGGCCGGATCGTCGGGATGCGCCTCGATGGCCTGTTTCAGGATGCGGTATGCCGAGGCGAAGTCGCGTTTATCGGCCAATGAATCGGCCTGGAGTATGGCCTTTTCGACGGGACTCTGTGCGACTGGGGTGGGGGGGATGGCCACCACGGCGGCTCCGCGCTGGAGGTAAAGGTAAGGGATCGCCACCACGGCCAAGGCAACGGCCGCCACCGCGACACTGGCCCATGCCGGTCCAAACATCGGGATTCGCCGTGATGGGCGATCCGCCCGGATTGTCGCAAGGATTGCCGGTGAAAGATCCCGATCCAGTTCGGGGGGCGAAACCGGTCGTGCGCCCGCCAGTGCGGCGAAGGCCGCCCATCGCTCTCGGCAGCGCGGGCATGTGTTCAAATGCGCATCAAGCCGCCGTTGTTCGTCCGGCGACGCTTCACCATACACCGATGCGGCCATCGCGCCGCGCAACCGCCAGCAGGTCAACATGCCATTCCCCTTTCTTTCGGTCCGGCAATCGTATCAATGCGCCACATCGTGCAAATCGCCCAATTCCCGTTGCAGTTTCTTCAGCGCCCGGAACAAATGCACCTTGACACTGCCGACGGTGCATCCCAGTTCCGCCGCGATATCCGAAAGTTGCAGACCCTCATAGTGCCGCAACACAAACACCGTTCGCTGCGACTCCGACAAAACCGTCAGCGCCGCGCGCACGCGCTCGTCAATTTCACGCGCATGGACCGCCACGCCGGTATCATGCCCGGCGGGTTCGATCGGCGCGTGCTCCGAATCCGGCAAATAGGCTTCTTCCAACCGTTCCTGACGCCGCCGCTTTCGCTTGCGGACGACGTCAATCGCCTGATTCGCGGTCAACCGCAACAACCACGGGAGAAAGCCGCCCGTCGGCTGCCACGCGTGTATCTTGCGATAGGCCTTGAGCAACGACTCCTGCGTGACATCCAGCGCGTCCTCGCGATTGCCGGTGAGACGGTACGCCACCGCGTAGACCCGGCCCTGATGCCGGCGGACCAACGCTTCGAGCGCGCGTTCGTCGCCGCGTTTGAGCGCCTCCGCCAACGTCTGGTCGTCCAGTGAATTCCAGTCTATCGGAACGTCCTGTCTCATCTGGGAAACGCGATTTTCTTCCAAAAGGTTTACACCCTGTTCGCTAAATCTCACGCCAGGAACACGAAATCCCGAAGTTCCCGGTATCCGCGCGGGATCAGCCATGCGCGAATCTCTTCGCGGGCCGTGGGGGCGCCGACTGCGACCACGATGAATGTCTCGCCCGGTCCGGGCAGTACATCCGGCCAGATAACCGGAATGCCGTGAATCCGCCGTCCAACCTTGCGTGGGTTGATGTCCGCAACCGCCAACGGTTTCATGACATCCCATTCCCGTAGCCATGCCTTGCCGACTTCGCCGGCGCCCCATTGATGAAACGCGCTGCGCCCGCGCAGATGGCTCTGTCCAAGGTAATACCGTTTCAAGGCGCGAAAGTTTTCCGGACTATACCGGGGATCGCGCATGGAAAGCCTTTTCGGTGACTCGGTCCAATCCAGCAACGGTTCGGCCACCTTTCCGAACCGCTTGCCCGCCAAGGCCATGCGCATGATCAAATCGTAGTCCTCGGCCCAGCCGCGATCCTGGTATCCGCCAACCGCTTCGAAAGCATCCCGGCGCATGAAAAATGTTGGGTGGGCCAGTGGACATTCGACGAAAAGGTCCCGGACGATTTCCTCGTGCGAAACCAGCGCGTTGATCCATTTTTCATAACGCCTGCGTCCGTAACCGATGCGGCCGCCCGTCATCTTTACGCCTGTTCCACAAAGGTCAACGTCCGGATGCGCCCGCATGAATTCGACTTGCCGCCTAAACCGATCCGGATGCGCCGAGTCGTCCGCGTCCATTCGCGCGATGAACGATCCGCGCGCGTTCTGGCATCCGTATTGAAGCGCCGACACGATGCCTTCGTGGTTCCGTGCGATCACGCGGAGGCGATCGTCCCGCGACGCCGCTTCCCGCAACACCGCAAGCGTTCCGTCGTCCGAACCGTCATCCACCAGGATCAGTTCCCAATCCGGCAATGTCTGCGCCCGAAGCGAATCCAATGCCTGCGACACCGTTTCGCGCGCATTGTAACACGGCATGACCACCGAGACCGCCAACGTGTCCTTTTCAGGCGGCGGCGCGTTTGTCAGTTTCCCCGGCGGATCCATGCTTCGTCCAGATGCACGTACTTGATTGTTTGGGTGTTGAGGGAATAGGTGACGTGCAGCGTTTCGTCGGCGGATTGGACGATGGAGGGATAATCGAACCGCTGTCCGGGTTCGTTTTCAAGACGGCGGGTCCAGCGCCACGACGCGCCGCGATCCTCGGACAAGGAAATGGCAAGGCTGTCCCGGTTCTTCGTGCTGTCATTATAGATCATGGCCAGATTTCCGTTTTTCAGCACGATGGCCTCGATGCCCGAGCCGGGATGCGGCAGTTCGGTCAGCACGGCGGCGGACCATGTCTGGCCGCCGTCCGTTGAATCGCTTCGCAGAATACGGCGCTTGAGATGTTCGTTTCGGAAGAAGGCCGTCATTGCACCGTCGGGATATTCGACCACGGTGGGCTGTTCAAGACCCAGTGTGGGGACGAGTTGCGACAGATTCCATGAAAGGCCGCCGTCCCGCGAAAAGGCCATGGCCGCCGCCATCGCATTTTCGTTGGCCAGCGGGAGGAGGATGGCGCCGTCGTGCAGGATGATCGGATGCGCGCGGGGCATCCAGCCCAGCCGGCTCTTGTACGGGTCCGCAAACCAGTTCTGCAATAGGCCCGGACGTTTTTCTGTCCGGGTTTTGCCGTCGGCGGGGGCCGTGTCCGAGGAAACGGGCAAGGGATGCGGCGCTAGAATGCTTGAACGCTCCCATTGGGGTGGGCCGGCCTTCATGTAGTCGGACGAGACATGAAATTGAATCAGGGCGCTACCCCATGCGACTTTCGGCACGCCGAGCAGGGTTGCGTGAAACAGCCACAAACGCCCGTCGCGATCAACGACCATGCACGGGTTGTTGTCCGAGACGCCGAAGGTATCCGCCATGATGAACGGCTTTTCCCAATGGCTGGATCCGGCGGTTTTACGACTGCCGGCAATGCGCACGTCATCGCTTTTGTCCTGTTCACCCGAAAAATGCGGTTCAGGCAGGCGGGGACCGTTCTCGTACCATGCCGCCAGCAAATCGCCGTTGGGACACAACACGACACACGATGCGTGCACATGGCCATGGCTTTCCTGAGCGGGATCGAAAATCAACGCGCTGTCGAAAAGCGGTTTTCCGGCGTCTGCCGCCATCAGTAAGCATCCCATCATCGCCAATGCCGTCATTGTTTTCCCTTTCCGTTTGCGGTTGGAATGGACAATACCCCATACGCAATGCCGGTTCAATTTGCAGTCCATTGTGCATGCTACAATGGAATACGACACGGGGAACCGTGTAGGCTACCGGCGTGGAGGACTTTTGCATGGTATCGGTTGACGAACTCATTGCGCGCGGCATCGAACGCGGAGTCACGGCGTTGTCCGAATACGATTCGAAGCGTGTGCTGGCGGCGTACGGCGTGCCGGTGGTCGAGGAAATTCTGGCGGCCGGCGAGGAAGAGGCCGTGCGCGCGGGCAAGAAACTGGGTTATCCGGTGGCGGTGAAAGCCTGCGGCGCGGGATTGATGCATAAGAGCGATGTGGGCGGAGTCGCGCTGAATCTTGCCGGCGGCGCGGCGGTGCGCGATGCGGTCAGGCGCATGCAAGCAAGCGTAACCGCGCCTGTGGAGGGCTATTTGGTGCAACGAATGATTACGGGAAAGCGCGAGGTTATTGTGGGCGGCACGCGCGACGCGCTTTTTGGTCCCAGCGTCATGCTTGGATTGGGCGGCATCCTCGTCGAGGCGCTGGCGGACGTGTCGTTCCGGCTTGCGCCGCTCGAAGAACGCGACGCGCTCGAAATGCTGAATGAACTCCGCGCACAAAGGCTTTTCGGCGCGTTTCGGGGCGAACCGGCAGTAGACCGCGCGGCGTTGGCGCAGGTGCTTATCGCGGTGGGGCGCATCATGGCCGATCGCCCGGAAATTGCGCAGGTGGATGTCAACCCGCTAATTTTTCTGGGCGCCCGGCCGGTGGCCGTTGATGCGCTAATCACGCTGGCGAAAGGAACCCGCTCATGAATGCCTGCCCGAACGATTCACTGCGGTCGTTGCCGCCCACCGAACTCCGGCAACGCTTTCACGCCTTGTTCGAACCGGCGAGCGTCGCCATCGTCGGCGCATCGTCGTCGCCCTTGAAATGGGGATTTCGCATCCTGTTCAACACCATCATGGGCGGTTACAAGGGCGCGCTGTACGCCGTCAATCCGAAACATTCCGAAATACTCGATATCCCGTGCTATCCGAATATATCGGCTTTGCCGGAAGCCGTGGATCTCGCGCTCATCGTATTGCCGCCGAAATATGTGGTGGATGCCGTCAGGGAGTGCGCGATGCGCGGTGTGCGGGCCGTTATCGTGATTACAGCCGGTTTCGGCGAACTGGACGATCCCGCCGCGCAATCCGCGCAGGAGGAACTGGCCAGGCTCGCCGCGGAAACCGGCATTCTGCTGGTCGGGCCGAATTGCGCGGGCGTGGCGAGTCCGAATCCGAACAGCCTGTACAGCGGCATGCTCTATCGTTATCCGGGCGGCGGGGGGATGTCGGTTGTGTCGCAGAGCGGCAACGTCGGAATGACCACGTTGACTTGGGCCCAATTACATCAGGTCGGCATAGCGCGGTTTGTCAGCAGCGGCAACGAGGCCGCGACCCGTTGCGAGGATTATCTCCGGTTTTTCGCCCATGATGCGCATACCAAGGCCATCCTCGCCTATGTCGAGGGCACCCGCGACGGCCGCCGTTTTTTTGAGGCGCTCCGCGAAACCGCGGCCTGTAAACCGGTGGTCATTGTAAAGGGCGGGCGCACCGACGCGGGACAACGCGCCGCCGCCTCGCATACCGGTTCGCTCGCAAGCGCCGTGACGCTCTTCGAATCCGCCTGCCGCCAAGCCGGCGCGAACGTCGTGGACGATATTTACCAAGGCATGGAACTCGCCTCGGCCTTTGTTCATCAACCCCTGCCCAAAGGCCGCCGGGTGGTCATCGTGTCGGAAGGCGGCGGCTGGGGCGTAATCGGTGCGGACGCCTGCGCGGCGGCCGGTCTTGAAGTCATACCGTTGCCCGGCGAGATCATTCGCGAACTTGACGCGATCCTTCCCGGTTGGTGGAGCCGAAACAATCCGATTGATCTCGTGGCCGGCAACGACCGATCGCTCATGTCCCGGTCAGTCGAGGCCGTGCTGAAAAACGAGGGGGTGGACGCCGTTTTGGTGCTCGGCGTGGGCTACATGTGCAGCCGCAGCGCACGCTTGCGGGATTCGAAGGTCGTCGAGGATCTCGGCCTGGCCAAACTGATCGAAGTGGCCACCAACATGGAACTTCACGACGTGCAACGCATTTCCGGCCTTATTGACCTTTACGAAAAACCCATCATTGCCGCGTCCGACACGGTCATGCTTGCCTACGGGCCGTCGCCCAACGAGGCGATCCGCGAGATGGAACGCCTTGGCGTCTATGCGTATGCCAGCCCGTCCAACGCCGCGCGCACACTGGCCCATCTGGTGGAGCGTTATGAATTCCAACAACGCATTCCCCGCCGGCCGGCGCGCACCCAATAAATCAACGCGAAGCCACCTATTCTGGTGGTGAGAATCCATCCGGTTTCACCGTTCCATCGGCATTTCTCGTGCTATTCAGAAAATACATCCGGCCGCCACTCTGTTCTTGCTCTTGCTCTTGCTCTTGCTCGTGCTCTTGCTCTTGCTCGTGCTCGAACCTGCTGGCCCTTTTTAAGGGTCTTCCTCAAACCATCGGCTATGCTGGTGCTCGTTGTCTCTGCAGTCGGTTCAGTCCTGTTCGATGCAGACAAAGGCGACGGCGTATGAAGGGGTGTGCGAGAGGGCGCATGCGATTCGGACTCCGGGTGGCAACAGGTCCTTTAGCGCCGGTCCGAGTCTGATCCCCGGCCGTCCTTCACCGTCGTGAACAACCTCGATTTGATCGAGAGGCCACTCCGCGCGCAATCCGGTTCCTACCGCCTTGGCGAACGCTTCGCGGGCGGCCCAGCGGGCCGCCAGGATTTCGGCGCGCCGCGCAGGCCGGCTGTCGGCATAGGCCTGTTCTTGTTCGCTGAAAACCCGGACCAGTTGGCCGCATGCGAGCCGCGACGCGAAATCCGCGACATCAACAATGTCCACGCCTATTCCGAAAATCATCGGGCGGCTCTCCTCGTTCAAGGCGGCGCGTCAATCAGGTAATGGCTACGGCCGCGAACGAAACGATCCCGCCTGCGGGATCGTGCGCGTAGTCGTAGGCGAGCATCTCGGCGCGGACGGCGAGGTCTCCCGTCGTTTTCATGGCCGCGTGAATACAGCCCAGTCCGCAGACGCGCCGCGCATTGCCGTCGCGCCACACCGATTCCATGAATCCGTCCGCGTCGAGCGCAACCACGCGGGCCAGATCTTCCGTGTCCCGCTGCCGGACGAATTCGATGATGTCCTCGTTTATGTCGAAGGGATCCCCAAATCGCCGGCCGACATGGGCGAGATCGGCGCCCGCAACGACAACCGCGCGCTTGTCGCTTTCGGCCACCACCGCGCGGCATCGGTCGAGAAAGGCGGCCGCTTCAGGGCGGGCGTCGGGCGCGCCGCATAAAACCGGCACAATGCGCACATCCGGTCCAAACAAGTGCGCGAGCATGACCACCTGGAACTCGATGGAGTGCTCGGTCTTGTGCAACAGTTCGGCCTCGAAGGGATCCCACGGGCAGCCCTCCGCAATCCGTTCGACAATTTCCGGCGCATTGGCTATCAAACCGAGCGGCGTTTCAAAGTCTTTTCGAGTCAAAATGTAAGGCGAGGATGCGCCCGCATGGGCGACCCCGAAAACGAAGGCCAAGTCCGGGGCGGCTTGCAATTGGAGGCGTTTGTAGGCGTGACCGTAAACGCGCGCGCCGCGCCCGAAATCAATGTGGGGCGCAATCAGGCAGCGAACGGGCGGCGCCGCGTCTTCCGGCCCTTTCGCCAAAGCAAGACAATCGTCGAGAAAGGCACGCAGTTCATCCGGATTTTCAGGATACGATTTTCCCGCCAGATACGGTTCGCGCGCGGAAGCCGCCCTGAACGCGCCGAGCGCCTTGTCGTGGATGGCCTGAAATCGCGGCGTGGCCAGAAAGCCGTGTTCATCGAGATATTCGACGATTTTCAAAATGTCCTCGGACATGAGCATCGAACCGGTGTGTTTGGCGAAGGCATACTGGATATCGGCCACGTCGGAATGACCATCCAGATTCGCGGCGACAAAGTAGGCGACCGGCGACAACACCAAACTATCCTCGACAATTCCTTCCATGTCGTGGAGGCAGATTAGATGTTGTCCTTCGTGTTCTATCGAACTTGCATCGAGTTGCCGCAGTGCCGGGAGCGCCATGCCGGAACTATACCGTGCAAACCGTCTTCCACGCAAGATCCCCCTTTTGATGAAAACCTGCGCGTGAAGACTTTATACTGGTGACACGATTGGTTCGACAAGGGAGGGACTCGCGATGGCGCGCATGAATCGCAGGACGTTTATCGGTGCATTGGGTGCGGGCGCCGCCGGTCTTGCCGTTGCGGGCGCGGCATGGGGCAAACCGCGGAAACTGCCCAATATCGTGTTCATTCTGGCGGACGATCTCGGACGGCACCAGGTGCGTTGTTACGGCAACCCCTTTTACGAAACGCCGAACCTCGACTCGCTTGCGGCGCAGGGCGTGAAATTCAGCAATGCCTATGCGGCGTGCCCGGTATGTTCGCCCACGCGCGCGAGCATCATGACCGGCAAGTATCCGGCACGCCTGCACATTACCGACTACATCCCCGGCGACCCCTATCCATACGCGAAACTCAAGACGCCGGACTGGACCAAGGAACTGCCGACGGAAGAGGTAACGCTCGCGGAGAAGTTGAAAAGCGCGGGATACGCGACGGGTCATTTCGGCAAGTGGCATTTGGCACGGGAGAACGACGCGCGTTACACGCCGGGCGGGGCCGGCATGCCCGAAACACAGGGTTTTGACGACGTGTTGGTTACGGCGAAACCGGCTTCCAAAGAAACCGCGGCGGCCGGCGCCGATCCGGATTACGACGCGCATCACGCCCGCGCCATTACGGATCGCGCCGTCGCCTTCATCCGGTCGAACAAAGATCGCCCGTTTTTCTGCTACATCGCGCACAACCTCATCCATCGTCCGGAAATGGAGTATGCGCCCGCCATCGTCAAGTATGCCCAGAAATCCGAAGCCGGAAACGACAAGGGCAACAATCCCGTGCTCGGCGCCATGGTCGAAACGCTCGACAAGCAGATAGGCCGCATTTTGACGGCGCTGGACGAACTCGGACTCGCGGACAACACCGTCGTGGTGTTCTTCTCCGACAATGGCGATTTTTACGGGCGCGAAAGACACCAGCCGTTCCATGGGCACAAGGCCGACTTGTACGAGGGCGGCATACGCATGCCGTTGATCGTACGCTGGCCCAACGCCATCGAGGCCGGAAGCGAATCGGATGCGTTGGCGTGCAGCATTGACTTCTTGCCGACCTTTGCCGAGTTGGCGGGCGTACCCGTGGAGGACGGCCGACTTGACGGCGTAAGCCTGGTTCCCGTTTTATGCGGTGGGGCGCGCCTCGAACGCGACACGCTGTTCTGGCATTACCCGCATTATCACTCGATCGGCTTGGGGCCTTCCGGCGCCATCCGCAAAGGCAAGTACAAACTCATCGAATGGTTCGAGAAAAGCATCGGGGAGCCCATGCCCGACGATGCCTTGGAACTGTACGATCTCGAGTCCGATCCCGGCGAACGCCACAATCTGGCTTCGATCATGCCCGAAAAAACACGCGATCTACACGCCCGGTTGCGCGCGTGGCGACGATCAATCGGCGCGCAGGAAATGGAACTCAATCCGAATTACGATCCGGCGCGGGCCGCCGCTATCGCGGCTTTGATGTAGGCGACGTCTTCTTCCAGCACCTTGACCCGGGCTTCACCGGGGGGAAATCGGCCCAAAGATTCGTCTTCCAAGCAGATGTCTCCTTGGTAACCGGCGTCGGCAAGTATGCGAAGGACTTTGCGGTGATCAATGTCGCCTTCGGCAATGGGCGCGACATACACGCCGTATTCCCATCCCGCTTCCCGCATGATTTCGCGTTTGTCTTCGGGATAGTTGATGTTTTTGAGATGCGTATGCTTGGCAAAGGGCGCCAAGATGCGCAGAATGCCGTAGACTTCCGAAAGCGGGTAGCCGCGCCAATAAAAATTGCCCGTGTCCATGGTCGAACCGAGCCGGTCGGACCCGACGGCCTTGTAGACATTGAGTTGAAAAGCGAGATTGTTGCCCTGATACCCGTGGTTTTCAATGCCAAGGGCGACTTTCGAACCCTTGGTGCGTTCGAGGGCTTCACCGAGACCTTCCGCGAAAAGCGCAACGCGCGATTCAAAGTCCAGTTCGCGCTCGCGGCGCATGGCGGAATCAATGCGCACGGCGGGCATGCCCAGGATATCGGCGAGTTCGATGGCCCGCGCGACCCAAGCCGCATTGGATTCCGGCGTTCCCGCGCTGAAATCGCACGCCGTCAGGAATGCCACCGGACGAATGCCCAGCGATTCGAGATGGGCGCGGTAGGCGTGCGCGTCCGCGTCGGATGCGAGTTTCAACGTCGCTTTTGAATCCATGGCCAGCACGTCGAGATCGCTGGACAACGCGATCTCGACCGCGTCCACGCCCAGATGCCGCATCCCTTCGGCCGGACTCGGAAATTCGTCTATCGCCACCATACAATCGCGCACGGAACAATACATTTGAAAAGACTCCTTCCTCTTTGACCGGAATCGCCATGGGATTATTGTGGCACGGATGGCCGCCCGATTTCATGACGGAGAAAAGACCGGGGTGGCTTTGCCGTACTACATCCGCGGGATGTATGCCACAAAATGATGCGCTTCAATCCAGTCGAGGACATTTGCGCGGCAGGCATCGCTGAGATAATCGAATTCGATGCCGCTGACGCACGTGTCGCCGCGAAAACCGGGCCGGACCCACCGGATCGTGCCCGTGCCTTCGAGCAGCGGCAATTCCGGATCATCGAAGACGAATTTGAACCCTGTCAATTCGCCGACATGCGGTTTCTCGCCGATCGTGGTCAACGCGAAACCGCCCCGTCCCAGTTGCAGCAGGCTTTCTTCGCGGGCCTTTTCGATGGACGGGAATTGCCGATCGATAATCCGCACCGGCATCGAAGCGGGACGATGCGCCCAGCGTTCTTTCGGCGGCGCAAGCGCCTTTTGGACATTGTCCACCAGCGACTTGAGGCTGAAAGGCTTGGGAAAGATGCCCTCGGCGCCCCGGTGGTAGGCTTCCGAAGGCGCCAAATCGGATTCGTAGGCCGTGATGAAAAACACGGCGGGATCGGATATGTTGCGCGATCGGATGTTGTCGAGGAGTTCGATGCCGTTGTAACCGGCCATTCGGATATCCGTAATGACGGCATTGACGTGATGCGACTCGACGATGCCGAGCGCGCTGCGCCCGTTGTTGGCGGCGAAGACGCGGCTTCCCTGCAGCTTGAACTCGAATGCGACCATGTCGCACAAATCGGGTTCGTCGTCCACGACAAGTACGGTGCTTTCCTTTAAATCCACCATTTTACAACCCCTGTTCGGAAGCCCATGACCGGCATGCCGGATTCAATTTCCGCATGAAAGGCATCGCGTATCCTTTCGCGCGATCTCCGTCTCCGGCTCATGTTGCCTCCTCTTGGTAGCCCTGCCGCCCTTGTTATGTAAGTTGGCCTGAAAACTTCGACGCTTCTTACACGCGTAATTTTCCGACACCCTAATTGTGCCATGTTTTGGGTCAAGTTGCAAGTGAAATATCTTTTTAAAAACTCGGGGCTTTTTTTAGATTTCTTTGATTGAGGCGTTGCGGCTGAGCCGCCTTAGGGGAAAAAACGTTTTTATCCCCGCTCTTTTGCCGTTTCCCACATGGCGACCATATTTTCAGGGGGAACGTCCGGCTGGATGTTGTGAACTTGGGCAAAGACAAAACCGCCGCCGGGGGCCAGGTCTTCAATCCGCCGCTTCACCTCGTCGCGCACTGCTTCCACCGAGCCGCGCGGCAAAACGGTCTGGGTATCGCATCCTCCGCCCCAAAAAACGATGTCCCGGCCAAATTCGGCCTTGAGTTTCCGGGTGTCCATGTTGGCGGCGCTGACCTGAACGGGGTTGAGGATATCCACGCCCATTTCGATCAAATCCGGAATAAAGTCGTAGACGGAACCACAGGAGTGCATGAACAGTTTGGCGTCTTTCATCCGGCTTTTCATGAAACCGTACAACCGGGCCATGTGCGGCTTGACGACACGCCGCCACAACGCCGGGGCGATTTGCGGTCCGCCCTGCATACCGAGATCGTCCGCAACCGTCACGACATCGAGATAGGGACCGAGCGCCGCGATATAATGCTCGAATTCTTCCATGTGGAGTTCCGCGAGTGTCTCGAGCAGGGCCGTGGCCAGCGATTCGCCGGCCACGAGATCACACATGAAATTTTCCATGCCCCGGATGAGTTGCGCCGCGGCGAAGATATGGCCGCCGAAGACGCCCGCGATGGCGCAGTCCGTCGTCTCGCGAATCTGTTTTGCGCGTGCGGCCAACGCGGCGAGATCCTCGTCCAGCCATGCGGAACGATCCATCATCCGCAACACCGGCGTGTATTTCCCGACGTCTTCAGCCGTCTGGATGAACGGGCAAATGGGACCAGCGGGAGAAAACCACGGCGAATCTGCATGACGCTGGAGCATCGGCTTGCCATCCATGCCCATCAGAACGTCCGAACCGTCCTCGAGACGCACCGGATTCCAGCCTGCGGGTACTTCGCACGGCGAACCGTCCGACAACACGCTCGGTTTCCATTGTGTCGCCTCGAAGCTCAGCCGGATCACGTCGCCCGCGAAATACCGCCGTACTTCGTCATCAACCCGCGCCAACTGCATATAGACGTGAAAGAGGCGCGTGGGGCCGCTATGTATGCCCAGATGCGATTTCAGGCGGTTGTATGCGATGCCATGCAGCCCCGTCACTTCTGTGCCGCCCACGTCTATCGGCAAGCGATCCGGTTCGCGATGGTTGATGGCCGCCAGCACTCGTTCGCGTGATGTCATCTTGCATCCCTCCTTGCCATTGAGCCTACACGATATTTCAAGGATCCATCAAAATCTTCACGGTACGCTTTCAAGGCAAGACGATCAAGGGCATAAGGGACGTAAAAGACCTCAAGAACGGCAACTCCGCGTTGAAGCCTAAGGCGGCTCAGCCGCAATACATCAATCAAGGGCATGATTTCTTTGTCCGCAACTTCAGTGTTTCACACACAGAAGTTGCGGACAAAGAAACCATTACATCGCATGCCTTATGTCTCTTATTTATCGTTTTCCTTCAGAGGATTTCCCGAACGCCGGCGGATCCTCGAACGGCAAGCAAGATGAGGCGGATGCGATTCATGCCATGCAGGCCGCGTTTCGATGAAGGGACATGATCACCAGGCGCTTGATGTTCGAGAGGCGCGTGTTCCTGTTCGTCCGATCGGCGAGTACGCCGATCCTCCCCGTTCGCGCGGCGGAAATTGGCTTGAACTTAATCTTCCCGTCCCGGCATAATTCCGCGATTCATACGGGGTTTTCCCCGATTGTGCGGGAAAAATACGAATGACGGAACTGTTGAAAAATGAGCCGGTGGATTGCGTGCCGGATTGCCGCGTGGTGCCGCGCTTTCGCCGTATCGTGGTGTTGCTGTCCCTGGGTTTGATGGCAGCGCTTGCGTTAGCGGCGTTGCTGTTTGGAAAACCGGCGGCGCACGGGGTCATGCTGGGCGGAACGGCGGCGTTGCTTGGCTTCGAGATTTCGGTGCGCACGTTTCGACTTGAAACGGGTGGTGGAGATAAGGTAAAGTTCCGGCTCCGTATCTGGTGGGTAGTGCGATTCCTCGCCTACGCGGCGGCTTTGTGGAAAGGTCATAGCCTGGATACGGTGCAGTACAGCGGTCTCTTCGGTGCGATTGTGGGCTTGCTGATTGTGCGAGTGGTGGTAATGGTGGTTGGTATAACGGGTGTGGATTTGAAGAAGGCGTCCGGTTGATGGAAGAGATCGGTCAGCGGCTGACTTGGCACTATGTGCCTTTTACGGATATTCCCATACCGTTGGATGGAATCAATATCCTGACGGTGGCCAACAGCGTCCTTGTCATGCTCATTCTTTGGGCGGTGCTGTGGCTTGGCGCCCGCAAGTTTGCATGGGTGCCGGGACGTGGGCAATTGTTGGTGGAAACCTATGTGTCGGCGTTCGACGCGATGGTGACCGAAACGCTGCAGTTGCACAAGAAAGAAGAGAACCGCCACTTCTTTCCCCTGATTGCATCGTTGTTTGTCTTCATTCTACTCTGCAACGGCATCCCCCTGCTGCCGCTTCCGCACATCGAGGAACCGACGAGCGATCTGAATTGCACGCTGGCACTGGGCCTGATGGTCGTATCCTATTCGATGTATTGTGGGTTCAAGGCGCACGGAATCAAGGGTAAACTGGCGGAGATGTGCGGCCCATTCTGGCATCACGAGGGCAAATTCACGCTGGCGGCGTTGCCGGGCAAACTGATCGGCATCGGCTTTTTCTTTCCACTGCACATCATCGAAACGTTTTCGCGCGTACTTTCGATCTCGTGCCGTCTATTCGGCAATATCACCGGTGCGGCCATTATCATTACCGTGGTTTCGGCGTTGACCTACGGCATGGTGGTGCCCCTTGGATTGTATGCGTTTTTCCTCGTGTTTGAATCCGCCGTACAGGCGTTCGTGTTTTCCATGCTTGCCTTGATTTATATCGCGACAAACATGGAGCACGAATAGCGGCGGGGTAGTCGGGTCCGTAGCATGGCGGCCGCCTGCCGGTCTCCGTGTGGTTGATTACAGAAATCGAAAGGAGAAGAGAAACGGTTATGGATATCGGAACGGTAATGACGTTGATGCAAACCGTGGTCGGACAGGCTGCGGAAGGCGCACAAGGGATCAGCGGCGCGGATTTGATCATCATCGGCAAGGCGCTTGCCATGGCCTTCGCCATCGGCGTCGGCATTCTGGGCCCGGGTCTGATGGAAGGATATGCGACGGCCAAGGCCGTCGAGGGCATCGCCCGCAATCCCGGCGCGGCGGGCCTTATCACCCGCACCATGATCGTCGGCCAGGCCATCACGGAATCGAACTCGATCTACGCGCTCGTTATCGCGCTGTTGATCTGGCTTGTCCTGTAATCTTCAATTGCAAGCATCCCTGACGGAAGCGCGATGATTTCGCTCAATTTCACGCTGATCCTCCAGTTTGTGTTGTTCCTCATTTTCCTGTGGGGAGCCAACACGATGGTTTTTCGCCCGCTTCTGAAGGTCATGGACGACCGCAAGGCCAAGATTGAAAACGACCGGGCGGTGGCGGACGCCGAAACCCGTGAAGTGCAGGAACTGGATTCGGTGTACACCCGCCGTCTTGCGGAAGCCCACCAGGCCGCCGCGCATCGGCTGCACCAAGCCCGACATGAGGTGTACCAGCGCAACCGTGACTTTCTCGAGGAGCAGAAGCGCCGGGCGGATGCCGAGGTGGCGGCGGAACGCGCCGCGATGGATGCGCGTATTGAGATGGAACGCGGGAAGTTTCCGGAACTGCTTCCGGGGATAGTCGAGGCGATGGATCGCCAAATTGACGCGGAGGGCAGTCTGCTGTGAGGAATGCACAGGCCCTTTTCGCCGCCCTGAACGGAGATTCGGCATGAGCACGAAGAAGTTCTTGTATATCATGCTTGCCCTCTACGTGGCGGGCGCCGTCGTCGGCGTGGCGTTGTTTCGTTCGCCGGGGCTTTCCCGCGCGTATCTGAAGGAATTCGGCAAGGAACACAAGGAATTCCTTAAGATCAAGAAGTCGGACTGGTTCAAGGCGTACGAGGAAAGGCCCGCGCTGCACCCGCCCGTCAACGAGCATCAACGGGAACAGATCGAATTCGTCGAACATTACGAGGCCAATCCGCGTTTCCACGCCGAGGAGACGCGCGCGTTCCGTTACACGATTTATTTTCGCTTCCTGAACTCGGCGGTTTTCATCGCCCTGATGGCGTTTGCGTTGCGCAAGCCGCTTGGCGATTATCTTGACGGCAAGATTGCGGAAATCCGGTCCGAACTCGACGAGGCCGCGAAGGCTCGCGAGGAAGCCGCGCGTCTCAAGGAGCAAGCCCGGGGCAAGATTGAACATTGGGAAGAGGTCGAGGCGGCGATCATCAAGGAAGCCGATCAGGCGCTCGAAAAGGATCTGGCCAAGATCAATCAAGAGTTCGAGCAGTCGAAGGCCCAGTTCGAAAAGGAACTCGCCGATCGCCGACTGGCCGAACAGTACCGGGCGGAACGCACGATCAAGACGGAACTTGTGGAACAGGCCATTGCGGCCGTCGAGAACCGTTACCGCACGGAAGCGACCCTGGAACGTCTCAACCAGAACGTGGATACGTTTACCAAACTAATGGAACGACTGTCATGAGAGGAACGTTGCTGGCGGACCGATACGCGCGGGCCCTGCGCGGGGCGATTACCGATTCGGCGCTGCTTGAAGAGGCCTCGCATGTGCTCAACAGGCTGGCGGCGCTTCATGCCGGCAATTCCGATTTCCGGATGGCGATGGAAAATCCCGTGATTGAGATGGCGGCCCGGCGCCGGCTGCTCGATGCGGTGCTGGAGGCCCTTGCGGCGCCCCCGGAAGTGTCGCGGCTTTTGCATACAATGCTTGAGCGCAACCGCATGGCGGCGTTGCCGCAGGTTGCGTCACGATTTGAAAGCCATATCAACGAGTGGCTGAACCGCGTCGAGGCGTCGGTCGTGACGGCGGTGCCGCTGACCCCGGAATTGGAAACCAAACTCGTGCACAGCCTGCAGCGGTTTTCCGGCAAGACCGTGTATCTGAAGTGCAAAGTGGATCCCGGCATCATCGGCGGTCTCGCGGTGTATATGCGGGGCGTATTCTTCGATTTCAGCGTACGAACGCGATTGGAACGGCTCAAACAGAAACTCCTTACGGAGGAGATGACGCATGGAAATTAAGGCGCGCGCGGACGAGATTACCCAAATCATCCGCCAGCAGATTAGTGGGTTCAAGTGGAACGTGGACGTCGCCGAAGTCGGGACGGTCATTCTCGCGGGAGATGGCATCGCCCGCATCTACGGCCTTGAGAAGGCCATGGCGGGCGAACTGCTCGAATTCGATCACGGCGTGACCGGCATGGTCCTCAATCTCGAAGAGGACAATGTCGGCGCGGTGTTGTTCGGCGAATACGAGCGTGTGTGCGAGGGCGACACGGTCAAGCGCACGGGACGTATCGCATCGGTTCCGGTTGGCGAGGCGCTGATTGGGCGTGTCGTGAATGCCTTGGGCGTTCCGGTGGATGGACGTGGGCCCATTGAATCCGCGCAGTACAATCCGGTCGAACGCATCGCGCCGGGTATCGTGGACCGCCAACCGGTCAAGCGTCCGCTTCAGACCGGATTGAAAGCGGTAGACTCGATGACGGCCATCGGGCGCGGACAGCGCGAATTGATCATCGGCGACCGCCAAACCGGAAAAACGGCCATCGCTCTTGACGCCATCATCAACCAGAAGGGTCAGGACTGTATCTGTATTTATGTGGCCATCGGCCAGAAACGCTCAACCGTGGCGCGCGTCATCCAGGAACTGCGCGAGCACGGCGCGATGGACTATACCATCGTGGTCAGCGCCGCGGCGTCGGAAGCCGCCCCGCTCCAATATCTGGCGCCCTATTCGGGCTGCGCGATGGGTGAATTTTTTAGCGACAACGGCAAGCATGCGTTGATCGTCTATGACGATTTGTCAAAACACGCGGCGGCTTATCGCCAACTTTCGTTGTTGCTGCGCCGTCCGCCCGGCCGCGAGGCGTATCCCGGCGACGTGTTCTACCTGCATTCGCGCCTGTTGGAACGCGCGTCCTGCATGAGCGATGCGCGAGGCGGGGGATCGTTGACCGCGCTTCCTATCATCGAGACACAGGCCGGGGACGTGTCGGCCTACATCCCGACGAACGTCATCTCCATCACCGACGGCCAGATCTATCTCGAATCCAACCTGTTCTATTCGGGCGTGCGCCCGGCAGTCAACCCCGGCATCAGCGTGTCCCGCGTGGGCGGCGCCGCGCAGGTCAAGGCTATGAAGAAAGTCGCGGGCATGTTGCGTTTGAATCTGGCGCAATACCGCGAACTCGAATCGTTTGCCCAGTTCGGCAGCGACCTCGACAAGGCCACGCAGGCGCAATTGAACCGCGGCGCGCGGCTCGTCGAAATCCTGAAACAACCGCAGTACAAGCCATTGCCGGTCGAAAAGCAGGTATTGATTATCTTCGCTGCGACGAAAGGGTATCTGGACAATATTTCGGTACAGGCCATCGCGCGGTACGAGCAGGAATTGTACGCGTATTTCGACACGCAGGCGAAGGATCTCCAGGATGAACTTGCGCGAACCGGCGATCTCAGCGATTCGCTGATGCCAAAAATCGAACAAGCCGTGAAGTACTTTACCGAAAACGTCTGGAAAGAGGGCGGACACGAGTAATGCCCAGCCTGCAGGACATACGGCGGCGGATTGCCAGCGTCAAAAGCACGCAGAAGATCACCAAGGCCATGAAAATGGTCGCCGCGGCCAAGTTGCGCCGCGCACAGGACGCCATTGTCAGCGCGCGGCCCTATGCCTACAATATGCGCGATCTGACCAAACGCCTTGCGGCACGCGCCGATCGCGAAAGCCATCCGTTACTGAGTCCGGGCCGCAGTGAGACCGTGGCGTTGATCGTGGTAACGTCCGACAGGGGACTCTGCGGCGGTTTCAATTCAAACCTCGTAAATACGACGATGCGGGTCTTGCGCGAGGATTTCGCGGGCAAGCCGGTTGAATTGATTATTATCGGGCGCAAGGGCGTCGAGGCGTTGCGACGCCGCCCCTGCACCATCCGGGCCACCCATGTCGGCGTTTTCGAGAAATACTCGGTTACGGCTTCCGGCCGGATTATCGAAGAGGCCGCGAACGATTTCGTGGACGGCCGGTATGGCGAAGTGTACTGCCTGTACAACGAGTTCAAGTCGGCCATTTCGCAAAAAGTGATTGTCGAAAGGCTGCTGCCGTACGAATTGCCCGAGGAATCCCCGGGCGCCGACATTCCCTATATTTACGAACCCGGCGAGAGCGCGATCCTGTTCTCGCTGTTGGTGAAAAACATCCATGTGCAGATGCACCGCATCTTCCTTGAATCCGCGGCCAGCGAGCAGGGCGCGCGCATGGCGGCGATGGATTCCGCCACGAAGAATGCGGGCGATGTCATAGACCGTTTGACCCTCAAATACAACCGCGCGCGCCAGGATGCGATTACCAAGGAAGTGGTGGAAGTCGTAAGCGGCGCCGAAGCACTCTAGTTGATAGGCGCGGAACGTTTTTGCGCCAACGTGGAGGAACGCATGAAGACAGGACATGTTTCGCAGGTCATCGGACCGGTGGTGGACGTGAAGTTTGAACCCGGAGAACTTCCGCCGGTCTATACCGCGCTCGAAATTGCCCGACCGGGCGGAAAGACCCTGGTGCTCGAAGTCGCCCAGCATACCGGCGAAAACAGCGTACGGACCGTCGCCATGGACAGCACGGACGGACTGGTCCGCGGCATGGAAGTCGTCAATACGGGCCAATACATTACGGCGCCCGTCGGCAAGGAAGTCTTGGGGCGCATCATCAACGTGGTGGGCCAGCCGGTGGATGAAATGGGGCCGCTCGAAACCCGCGAACGCTGGCCGATTCACCGTCCCGCGCCCGATTTCGCGGATCTCGACACCCGCACTGAAATTTTTGAGACCGGCATCAAGGTCATTGACCTGCTGGCGCCTTATTGCCGCGGCGGCAAAACGGGCCTTTTCGGCGGCGCGGGCGTCGGCAAGACTGTGCTGATCATGGAACTCATCCACAACGTCGCCAAGAAACACGGGGGGTATTCCGTGTTTGCGGGTGTCGGCGAACGCACCCGCGAAGGCAACGACCTCTGGCTCGAAATGAAACATTCGGGCGTCATTGACAAGGCCGCGCTCGTGTACGGCCAAATGACCGAACCGCCCGGCGCGCGCGCGCGCGTCGGATTGACGGGCCTGACCGTCGCCGAATATTTCCGCGATCAGGAAGGACAGGACGTGCTCCTGTTCATTGACAACATTTTCCGTTTTACACAGGCCGGCTCGGAAGTGTCGGCGCTGCTGGGCCGCATGCCGAGCGCCGTGGGATACCAGCCGACCCTCGCCACCGAAATGGGCGAATTGCAGGAGCGCATCACGACGACCAAAAAGGGTTCGATTACGTCGGTGCAGGCCATTTACGTTCCCGCGGACGACTTGACCGACCCGGCGCCCGCCACGGCCTTTGCGCATCTCGACGCCACCACAGTGTTGTCGCGACAAATCGTCGAACTCGGCATCTATCCCGCCGTGGACCCGCTCGACTCGACGAGCCGCATCCTGGATCCGCGCGTGGTGGGCGACGAACACTACCGGGTTGCGCGCGGCGTGCAGCGCATTCTTCAGCGCTACAAGGATTTGCAGGACATTATTGCGATCCTCGGCATGGACGAACTGTCCGAAGAAGACAAGCAGATCGTCGGGCGCGCCCGCCGTATCCAGCGATTCCTCTCGCAGCCCAACTTCGTGGCCGAGGAATTCACGGGCATGGCCGGAAAATACGTTGCCATCGAGGACACGATCCGCAGTTTCACCCAACTGCTGGCCGGCGACTACGATCACCTGCCTGAACAGGCATTCCTGTACTGCGGCGCCATCGAAGACGCCGTCGAGAAGGCCAAGGCCATGGGAGTGAGCTGATTGTGGCGGAAACGCTGAATCTGGAAATTTGCGCGCTGGACCGATCGCCGCTGCGCTGCGACGCGGCCGAAGTTTCCGTGCCCGGCACCCAAGGTTTGTTTGTCGTGTTGCCCGGCCATGCGCCGTTGCTTTCGACCATCGAACTCGGCGTGATGCAAGCGGTGTTGCCCAACGGCGAAAAGCGATCCTTCGCGGTCAGCGGCGGATTCGTCCAGGTTCTGGACAACAAAGTCTTGGTATTGAGCCAGACTGCGGAGGCGGGCGACGAAATAGACATCGAACGCGCCGAAGCCGCACGCGATCGCGCAAAAAAGCGCCTTGAACATCCAAATGAAAACACCGACGTGCACCGCGCGGAAATCGCGTTGAAACGCGCACTCAACCGCCTTTACGCTGCGGGACGATCCGGCGACGCCTGACGGTTGCCTGCCGGATACGGTTATTTTCTCGTGTTTTTTCGACGCGAGTACTAGGTATCCCCATGCGCATGAAACGGTGGACAAGCGGGGCGCGCATTTGGTATCATCAAGGCAGTTTGGCGGCGTAGCTCAGTTGGTAGAGCAGCGGAATCATAATCCGCGTGTCGGCGGTTCGATCCCGTCCGCCGCTACCAAAGAAAACCCAGGGTGGGCGAGGTTTTATATCTTGCCCGCCGTTCTTTTTGTGCGCCTGCCACAAGTCCTCCGTGGATTCTCCGGCCCTTTTTCTTGGACGCACGCGCATTGGCCGGACTTCGACCTACGTGGCCTCAGATGAAAAGAGAATGTGTTCGGATGTCGAATCCGTGACTTATCGAGGCCATATCCAAGGCGGCGCCATAGTAACTGTGGGCCATTATTTCCAGCAAACGGGCTTCAATGTCCTATTGTTCTACTTATTCATATGAATAATAATACATTGATTCTATGAAGCACGTTCAGACGGGATTGCCGTCGAGGAAGACGCCCCGCAAAACGGCCTGCCAGCGAGCCGGATCTTTCTTTATGTCGAACACGATGAATTCGGCTTTTGCTCCCGGTCGCGGCGGCTTGAATCGCAGGGGGATGCGCAGGATTCGGGCGGGCACGGTCGTGGCGCAGGCGATGGCCTGTTCGAGGGTCAAATCGGTTGTGCGCGCTGCGTTGATGACGCCTTGCAGCAACATGCAGGAACTTCCCGCGAGCAGGTCCGTTCCGCTGAGGCAAATCCGGCCTGTCGGCAGCAGTTCCACGGCCATGCCGCCCAGTGCATAGCGGCCCGGCTTGAGGCCCGCAAGGTGTACGCAATCCGAGGCCAAAATCGTGCGTTCGGGACCTTTTACGCGCACAAATGATTTCAAGACGGGTTCGGGCAGATGGTCGAGGTCCGCAAGCAGACTGGCGGCCAGCCGGTCGTCGGCCAATTGGGGCCAGATCGGATTGAAATGACGGTGAATCATCGAGGCGATGCCGTTGCCCAAGTGCGTGCATAGCCGCGCGCCGGCTTCGATGGCCCCCGAAATCTGTTCCGCTGAAGCGTCGTGATGGCCGATGGCCACGGTCACGCCCTGTGCCGTTGCCTCGCGGATGAATGCCGGCGCGCCATTCCATTCGGGCGCGAGGGTGATATAACAAATGGCGCCTCCGGCTGCTTGTTGCAATCGCGCGAATGCGCGCAGGGACGGCTTGCGCACATAATCCTTTGCATGCGCGCCGCGCGGCCCGTCGTGGGGGGAAATGAACGGGCCCTCGATGTGGATGCCGGGAATCGCGCGGCGAATGACGGGGTCGCGCCGCGCTTGTGCAATGATCCGGCATGTGCGTTCCATGAGGCCGAGAGGTCCGGTAATCAGCGTTGGAATCCAGTAGCCGACCCCGTGTGCGGCCATGCCGCGGGACAACCGGCACACATCCTCGACGGACAGCGTGGGGGACTGCAGGTCAATGCCTCCCCACCCGTTGACTTGGATATCGAACAGCGGCGGCGCGATAATTGAATGACGCGAACCCCAATCGGCGCGCCCGCGGCCCGCGCGCCGGATTGAAACAATACGTCCCTTGGCGATGTGGATGTCCCACGCGCCCGCTTGGCCCATCAACGTTCCTCGAACCAACATATCCACCACATGTCCTCCTTGGGTCAAGAGTGCCCAAATTGAACCATTGTATCAAGCCGGTGTATCGGATGGCGTGGAATGTTCAGGATCGGATGCTCGCGCATGCGTGCGGACTTGGATTCAACGGGACGCAATCCAAGAGTACGTGGCCATGGATTGCGGCGGGAGTTCGGCCTGAAACGCCTGGCCCTGGCAACGGACGCCGAACTTGCGCTTTTCCCGGGTGTTGTTTGCCGCAACCAGAACGGCTGTTCCGTCAGGATTCAGGAATGCGATGTGATTGAAGCGAGGATCGCCGCGGACCGTTTCAATGACGCGCGCGCCGCGCTTGACGAACTTGGAAAAGTGGCCGTACATGTAGTAATCGAAACGGTAGGCGAGCGTTTTCGCCACGGGATCGAATACGATGCAGGTGGGGCTGCAATGATGGGGGCCGTTGTTTGGTTTGCCCTTCTTGTCTATGACCGTCACCCACGCGTTGTAACTGCGCGCCCCATTGGCGAAATAGTTCATGATTTGGATGGCGCCGCCGAGGTTGTAGGTCGAACCTTCCGTGAAATAGACGTGCTTGTCCGGAAATTCGCGGGCGAGCGCGCCCATTGCTTCCGGTTTGCCCTCGTATAGATGAAACGCCGTGCCGTCCACGAATTTCGCGGCATCGGGATCGCGCAGAATGGCTTGTGGAAATGCCACATTGTTGAAGTTGTGGTCGAAACACCAGACAAGCGCCTTGATGCCTTCCGAGGCAAACAATGGCCCCAGGCTGTTCTTGATGAAGTCGCGCTGAACGTCGCCCGTCCATGCGCAGGAAGGATAGGTGGTCACGTTGACGCCGGGTTCGTTTTGAATCGTGATGGCGTGGATGGGGATGCCTTCGGCTTCATAGGCCTTTATGAATCGCGCCAGATAACGCGCATAGGCATCGTGGTGTTGCGGCAGGAGCCTGCCCCCGCAGAGGTTTCCCGAATCCTTCATCCATGCCGGCGGACTCCATGGCGATGCGAAGAAGAGCAGGTCCGGATTGGCCGCTTGGGCCGCCTTGATGATCGGCAACAGGTAGTCGTGGTCTTTTGCGATGCTAAAGCGTTCCAGGTTCGGATCGGTCTGTCCTTCAGGCAGGTCATCGTAAGAATACCAGGGATCGCCGGTGAAATCGGACGTGCCGATGCAGAGCCGCATCAGGTTCATGCCTATCCCCTTGTCCGGATCGAGCAGGCGCTCGATTGCCTCGCCGCGCGTGGCCGGATCGAGTTGGGAGAGGTTGTAGCAGGTGCTGTGCTCGAGCGACGAGCCGATGCCCAGGATGGACTGCCGCGTTTTTGTCAGATCAACGATGATGTCGTCCGCCTTGCCGCCGCGATCTTTCTTGAGGGCGATGGCGGGCTTGGATGCCAGACAATCTCGCATGTCCAGGGAACTAATCCATACGTCTACCTCCGCCTGGCCATGGGATGCCAACACCATTGCGCAGACCGACACCGCCCAGATTCTCGACGCCATACACACATTTTTCATGATTGTTTTTCCTGCCATGATCCGCGTTCGGACAGCACCAGCCGTCGTTCTGTGCGGGGGTATTTGATTTCCAGCCAAGCCGGGATTGTGCCGGGATTCGGGTTTGTGAACATATAACGAACCGTTCCGCCGTTCTCACGCTCGGCGCATAGATTTTTTTGGGCATGGCCGGAAGGGTCCCGCAACAGGATTGGAAGAGCGGCCTCGCGCGCAGCCCACGGACCGTGCAGCCTGAACACAATGACGATATGATCGTTTTCCATCCATAGCTTCGACGGATCGCCGCCCCATTCCGCGACCGGTCCCGCGCCTATCTGGCCCTTGATGTCTTCCTGATAACTTTCCCATGCCGGATTGCTTTGGGCTATACGCGCCGCGAGTTCATTGTCCGACGGTCCTTGGCCGCATCCCGCGAGCAGGATCGCGGCCAAGAGACCGATTGCCGCGCTAAAGAACCCTCGGTTGGGCTGAACGGGAAAGGGGAAAGCGGACGAAGGCCGAAGGCGCGTGTCCACTTTGTCCATTTCTTCCACCCCGTCCATTTTGCAAGAGCCGATGCGTGCGAAGCACGATGCCCGTGCCTAGCGGTCCGTCCGGCGCCGATCCACGAACATGATGCTCCGTTTGTTGGGCTGTGCCATTTGCCGTACTTGGGCTAACACTTCGAACATTTTTTTGGCGCTTTTGAACTGGCGGTGCTGGGTGTGGGCCACGCCGATGGACAACGCCATGAGCGGACATCGCACTTCATTGCCGCGTCTGTCCGTGGCGATGATATGGCCTTGGGCCACTTCCTGGGGAGAATAGAGCGACTGCACGTTTTGATCGAATGTGTCCATGAGGGCCGAGCAGAAGCGTTCATAATCCTCGATGTTTACCAGCACCACAAAATGTTCGCCGCCCATGTGGGCCGTGAAGCCCTCGTAAATGCCCGCGTTGCGCATGAGGTTGGAGAGAATCCTCGCCATGAACCGCAAGGCATTGGCCATGCCTTCTTGGCCGCGCGAGGCGCAGTACGGCTTGAATCCGACAATGTCAATATAAATGGCGGCAATGGCGGTGCCCCTTGCCAGCCGGTGATTGATTTCCCGTTTGATGGCTTCGGTGCCGGGGAGATTGGTAACCGGGTTTCGCTTGTCCATGGATTCCAGCAGGCCGACCAGCGATGCCAGTTTGTCCGTGAGGCGATCCAGTTTGAACGGCTTGACGAGATAGTCGTCGGCGCCCTGTTCGAGTCCGTGGAGGATCTCCGGTTCCTCGCCGAGAGCGGTCAGGATCAAGATTGCCATGCGGTACAGTTCGGGATCCTTGCGTAGGCGGCGGCAGATCTGATAGCCCGTCACGCCGGGCAGCATGATGTCGAGGATGGCGATGTCGGGCTTGACCTGCTTGGCCAGTTCGAAGGCCCCCTCGCCGGTGTTGGTCACAAAGGCTTGGTAGCCGTCCGCCGCCAGTTTCGTGCGCACCAGCTCCGCCAAATCCACATCGTCGTCAACTATTAGAACCTTGGTCATGAAACCCGTACTCCCAGTTAAAGTGGTTGCCGTGCGTTCGCGCACGACCCTTGCGCGCGGAAAGAGCCGCCCCGGGCACACACGCCACGCTTAATGTAAAAGAACACTCATTATGATACCGTATAAACGGAATCCGCGCAAGCGTCGTTTGGAAGGTATTTGGATGGTTGCGGAACGAGTGAATCCGGGCGCCGCCACAGGGCGCCCCGGATCGAGGAGGTTAGGCCTTGTTGTATGGTTCATTGTCCCGATGGGCGGCGGTTGTCGTTGCGCCGTCCATGATCCTGATGGTCGCCTGTGCGCCGCCGGTCCCGCCGCCCACCGTGGCGGAGCCGTCGGCCATCGAGATTGCGGGTGCGTTTCGGCAGGCCCTCTATCCCATCACATCGCTGCTGGCGACCACGCCGGGTGTTATTGGTTGGGGCGATGGCGGCCGCGGCGCACCGGCTTTCATGACCGACGAGATCAAGGCATCCGTGGTAGAGAATGTGCGACAGGTCAAGGATCAGTATTCCGCCTGCAAACACTACGCCGAAGCGCTGAACATTGTAAATGCCGAACTGGAACAGTCCATGGCCGAAGCCGAATCGCAATTTCGCTGGCGCACCATGATGGGCTTCATCGAAGCCTATGAAACGATCAACCCGGGTACCCTTAAAATAGCCCGGCTCAAGGAACGCGCCCAAATCCAGTTGAATTGTCCCGAAGTCGCTCTCAAGGGCTTTTTCATTGACAAGGAAAAGAACGACACATACGCGTTTTTCCACCTCATTCTGCATCCCGGCAATGAAGAAAAGCGTGTTCAGGCGCGCGTGGGGGATGAATTTTATGGACTTCGTTTTGTGGAGATTATCGGCAAGCGAAGGGGTGCTGTATTGGAGTACCTTGCGGTTCCCGGGCAGACTTTCCGGGTGATGGGGCCTTGAAGACGGCCGCTTGCTTCCACCACGCGATCCGTCCGATCCGTCGGATCGGCCGGCTCCATCGGATCGGCCCTATCGTCCGTTATAAATCGCCTCTTCGTACCAGACGCGCCACATCAATTCGTACCGTTCGAGCGGAAGGCCCGTGAAGGCGCAATTGCTGGTCGAAAAGATGTAACCGCCGCCGGGCATGCCATGGCGGATGCAGTACCGGGCCGATTCGATCACTTCTTCGTCCGTGCCGGAAGTAAGGAGTCCGCAGTTGACATTGCCAATCAGGCACACACGGCTGCCGTACAGGCGCTTGACCTCGGCGATGTCCACATGGCCCTGCGGGTCGAGTGAATGCAATGCGTGCGGACCGGCCTCGACGAGTTGATCGAGAATCGGCATGATATTGCCGTCCGTGTGTTTGATGGCATAGAAGCCCATGTCCCGGTATCCTTGGCACAATTGGGCGAGATAGGGCGCGACGATGTCTGAAAACAGGGCCGGACTGAGAAACGGGCCCGTGTTGAAACAATAGTCCGCACACAGCGCGAAACCGTCGAGTCCGCCATGTTGTAGAAAGCGTCCGGCGCGTTCCAAGGCGCCGTCCACCTGCCGTTGGGCTTCTGCTTGGGCATCCTCGAAGTGGGTAAGCAGCCATTCGGTCCATGCGGCCATGTGCTCGCCGTTCGGAATCGAATAGGTTGCATCGCCGTGGATCATCAGGAAGAAATCATGGCCGGATTTTTCGCGGACGAGATCTATCAGGCGAAAGGTTTCCTCCTCGCTGCCGGGGTTTGGATGCAGGAATATGGCGTTGTGTTCGTAACGGCGGGCGGTGGCGATATAAAGATCGGCCATTTCGTTTCGATGCAGTTGCCGCTCCCGTTCGGTCATCTGATCCCATTGATGATAGACGCGCTGGCTTGGATGCAGTTTGCCAAAGGCTTCCATCGTGAGGAAAAACACCAGCTCGAAATGGGGCACGCGCCCCGGAACGGGCCGCCGTTCCAAAGCGGCAATAAATCGTTCACGCGGTGTCATGTGGAATCCTCCCGGAACTCCGGCTGTAAGCGGCGGCGCTTTTATTGCGCCTCGCCGCGGGCGTGCTGATCGGCCCATTCGGCGATCTGATCTTTGTCCAACTTCGGAAATAGGACCACGGGGGGCTTCAAGGCGGCGCCGGCGGGCAGCCGCTCCTTGCCGGCGTTCCAGCCGTCCGGACCGCCATCCGGGCCGCCTTGGGGCAATGTCGCACCGAGCACGTCCGCGAGCACGCCGGCGGCATTCGGGAAAAACGGCGCCATCGTCGTGCATAGGGCGCGCACGACCTGGCAACACACATGGAGCGTCGTGCCGGTTCGTTCGAGGTCCGTCTTGCGCGTGATCCACGGCGCCTTCGCGTCGAAATACTGGTTCGCGCGGCGCCCGATTTCGATGAATCGCTCCACGGCCAGCCGGAAACGGAAGGTCTCGATGGCTTCCGCCACGGCATCCATCTGTTCCGGCAGGAAGGCGAGAAGCGCCTTGTCGTCGTCGTCGAACGGACCGGGCGCGGGCACGCGGCCGTCGAAGTTCTTGACAGTCATTGTGAGGCTGCGATGGACGAAGTTGCCCACCACGTCGCACAACTCGCCGTTGTACCGTGCGGCAAATTCGTCCCAATCGAACGCGGCATCCTTCGTTTCGGGCGCGTTCGCGCAGAGGTAGTAGCGAATCGCGTCCGGCGACACTTTCGACAGCATCCAACGGACCGTAATCATGTTTCCACGCGATTTGGAACCCTTTTCCGATTTGCCCGTCTCGCGATTGAAAATGTTCAGATATTCATTTCCGATGACATTGTCTGCGAGAATGTAATCGCCTTGGCCCATCAACATGGCGGGGAAGATCACGGCATGGAACGGCACGTTGTCCTTGCCGATGAAATGAATCAGGCGCGTGCCGGCGTCTTTCCACCATTCGATCCAGCGGCTCTCGTCGCCGCAGGCCTCAATGGCCCATTGGCGCGTATTCGTGACATAACCAATCGGTGCGTCGAACCACACATAAATGCGTTTGCCTTCGGTGTCCTCGCCTTCGAGGGGAATCGGCACGCCCCAGTCCGTGTCGCGCGTGATGCAGCGCGCGCGCAGATCGTTCACCCATCCGTATGCGATGCCGCGCACGTTGGAACGCCATTCCGGATGCGAATCGAGCCATTCCCTCAGGCGGTCGGCGAAGGCCGGGAGGCTCAGAAACCAATGCGCCGATTCCCGCAGGACAGGCGTTGATTGGTCGCCGGGGATGTTGGCGCGCGGATTTCTGAGATCCTGCGCGCTGTACTGCGCGCCGCAATTCTCGCACTCGTCGCCGCTTGCGTCCTCGTAGCCGCACTTTGGGCAGACGCCCTTGACATAGCGGTCCGGCAGGAATCGCTGCGACTTTTCCGAATACCACAGCTTCATCGTTTGGCGTTCAATGAAACCGCCCTTGTTCAATTGCGTGAAAAACGACTGGGTCGTGTCTATGTGCAACGGCCAGGATGTGCGGCCGTAAATATCGTAGGAGATGCCCAGTTCCGCAAAGGCGGCGGCATTCGCCGCATGATACCGGTCTATCACGTCCTTCGGCGTCACGCCTTCCTTGAGGGCCGTCAGCGTAATCGGCACGCCGTATTCGTCCGATCCGCCGATATACAGCACACGCTCGCCGCGCAGGCGTTTGTAGCGCACGTAAATGTCCGCGGGGAGGTACGCGCCCGCGATATGTCCCAGGTGAATGTGCCCGTTCGCGTAGGGTAGTGCGCTTGTCACCAACGTCCGCTTGAATTGCTTTTCCGTGTTCATTGCACTCCATTCATCCGTCGCCGCCGGTTATCAATCTTCCGGCGCAATCATTTTGTTCGGATCCACCAACTTCCTGAACTCGTCTTCCGTCAGAAAACCCAATGCCACGGCTTCCTGCAACAGCGTCGTTCCATGCGCATGCGCCGCCTTGGCGATCATGGCCGCCTTGTCGTAGCCGAGCGTGCGGTTGAGCGCCGTCACGAGCATGAGCGACCGCGAAACATGCTCCTCGATGCGCGCAAGATTCGGTTCGATGCCGGCCACGCAATGTTCGGTGAACGATCGAATGACGTCCGACAGCAGGCGCACGGACTGCTGGACGTTGTACATGATCACGGGCTTGAATACGTTCAACTCAAAGTTGCCCGAAGCGCCCGCAATCGCGATGGTCGTGTCGTTTCCGATTACCTGCGCGGCCACCATCGTGACCGCCTCGCACTGGGTCGGGTTGACCTTGCCCGGCATGATGGACGAACCCGGTTCGTTCTCCGGCAGTTGCAGTTCCCCCAGGCCGCTACGCGGGCCGCTACCCATCCAGCGGATGTCGTTTGCGATTTTCATCAACGAACACGCCAGCGTCTTGAGCGCGCCCGATGTCATGACCAGCGCGTCGTGCGCGGCCAGCGCCTCGAATTTGTTCGGCGCCGTCCGAAACGGCAGGCCGCTCAGTTCGCTGATACGCTTGGCCGCCTCGACGGGAAACGCCTTTTTGGTGTTCAGGCCCGTGCCGACGGCCGTGCCGCCGAGAGCCAGTTCGCTCAGACGCGGCAGGGTCGAGACAATGCGTTCCGTCGCGTTGTTGATCTGCTGTGCATAACCGGAAAATTCCTGTCCGAGCGTCAACGGCACCGCATCCATGAGATGCGTCCGTCCAATTTTTACGATGCCGCCGAACGCGTCGGCCTTTGCGACGAGCACCTCATGCAGGCCGCGCAAAGCCGGCAACAGATCCCGGTGGATGCGCTCGACCGCCGCGATGCTCATCGCCGTGGGAAACGTGTCGTTCGATGATTGCGACATGTTCACATGATCGTTCGGATGGACCGGTTTCTTGCTGCCGAGTTCCCCGCCGAGCAGTTCGATGGCGCGATTGGCGATGACCTCGTTTGCGTTCATGTTGGTCTGGGTGCCGCTGCCGGTCTGCCAGATGACCAGCGGGAAATGGTCATCGAGTTTCCCCTCGATGACCTCGTCCGCCGCTTGGCAAATCGCCGTGCATAGGTTTTCGGGCAACAGGCCCAAGTCACGGTTGGCCAGTGCGGATGCCTTCTTGACGATACCCAACGCACGGATGAATTCGCGCGGCATGCGTTCCGTCCCGATCCGAAAATGGACCAGCGACCGCGCCGTCTGGCATCCGTAGTAACGATCCGCCGGAACCGGCATATCGCCCATGCTGTCACGTTCGATGCGATAGTCCATACCATGAATTCCTTTCGCGTATTCGAGAAATCAAGTGTCCGGCTTTCGTAACAAAAGGGCGTGGCCGTATCCCGTTCCACCTTACGGATGGGCCGGCTCCGCCGCGTCTTGAGACTTTTTCTTTTCTTCGGCCGCCTTGCGTTCGAGTTCCATCTCGTAGGCATCGGCATCCGAAATGCGCCGGTCGGTCACGACCACGAGATGAAAGCCGCTTGAGGTCTGAATGATCTCGCTCAATTGTCCAAGGGGCGCGGTCCAGACGTACTCCTCGAATTCCGTCTCGAAAGTCCGGCGCGGATAATATCCGAGGTCACCGCCGCGGGAGGCGCTGCCTTCGTCGTTCGAAAATTCCCGGGCCAGTTTGCCGAAGTTCGCGCCCTGCTGAATGCGGCTGCGCAGGTCGTTGATCAGTTCCAGCGCGCGGGCGCGATCAACCGGATCGTCTTTATTGCATCGGATTAGGATATGTTTCGCGCGTACCTGCGTGAGATTGGCGCCCATCCGGCTCGTGAACCAAAGCGCGGCCACCGCCGCCGCGAACAGCAACATGACGCCGAGCCAGATCCATCGGGTGCGATCCTTCGGCTCTTCTCCCATTTCCATGTCAGGTGAGTTCATCGAATTTTCCCAGATAACTTGAATAAAACGATATGACGATGTAACCGACGACGACGGCCACGGCAAGGCTGATGGCGACCTCGCCGACGCGCGTCGCGACATTTACCGCATGAACCGCCTCGTCCATCTGATATTGGGCGGCCTTGTTCAATGCCGCTTCGAGTTTCCCGGACTGTTCGCCCACGTGCAGCAATTCTCGCGCAGTTTCCGGCAGGTATTCCGAATGGGCGAATGCCTCAACCAAGGTCGAGCCGCCCGCGACCAATGGCGCCGGTTTCAACAGATCGCGCTCGATATAGGGATTGGCGCAGGTGGCCGCGGCGCGTTCCAACGCGCGCACGATGGGCACCCCGCTGCCGATGAGCAACGACAGGCTCCGGAAATACCGGGCCATCGCGAAACGCCGCGTGACCGGCGCGAGGGGCCAGACATGCGTCGCGACATATCCCCAGATCCATTTGAAGATGCCCAGCCGCGCAAGGACAACGGACGTGGCCGCGCCGCTGCCGAACAACAGCATCGCGGCGCCCTGAAACCGCATGTAGTATTCGAGGTAGGTGTTGAAATTGAAACTGGTGTCGGTGAAACTCATTTGCCGGATCAGCATCAATGCGAACGATCCCAGGAACCACGCCGCGGCGAGTTGAAGCGCGGGATAGATCGACTTGCCGATAATAGTGCGCTTCATGCGCTGGCGCTCTTCAAAATAACCGGCCAGATCCCGAAGGGATGCGTCCAGATTGCCGCCGACCTCGCCGCTGGCCAGCAACTCGACCATGATAGGCGGCAGCCGGTCCTTTTGTGCGCGCGCCGCCTCGCCCAAGGTCTTGCCGTTCCGAATCGCGCGGCCCATGCGTTCGAGCACTTCCCGCGCGGCGCGGTCCCGCGTGTTCTTGTGGACTATCTCCAACGTGCGGAGAATCGGAATGCCGGCATCGTACGAAGTGGCCAACTGCCGGCACAGCGGCACCAGCGTCTTCGTTGACAATTGGGGCGATACGATTCCCATGGCGATTGTTCCGCAATCCCGTTACGTTGCCTAAGCCTCCATTCGACCAATACCCTTGGACATGAGGAACTTGTCCAACTCCAAGGGCAACCGGCGTCGAATGGCGCCATTGCGCAATTGGCGTCTTTACCGTCGCTTCCGGTGCTGATTTTAGCAGACCCGCCCTGATTACCGCCAACCCGCATTGGCGGGCGCGCCTCCCGTCCGCGTGAGCAATCAGTCGAAGGCCTTCAGTGAAAGGCCACGGAATTCGATCGCCGCATCGTAAGGACCGGGGATTTCCCATCCGAGGTTGAAGGTCGTGATGGCCAGATCCTCGAATTGCGTGTTCTTCAAATGACCGTGTTCCTGTGAAATGGCCAGTCCTTCGCGCAGCAGTTGCCGCAGGTCCGTTTCGATCGATCGCCACCGTCCGTCGCCGGTCGGGCCATCCCAGAACCGCCTGCCGTCCAACGTGCAGATGAATTTATGGGAGGCGTCCGCCTTGCCGGTGTCGAGGGCGTAATGGGGACCGGGAATTTCCTGTCGCGCATCGAAAAGGGGTAGGCCAAACCAGATCATGTCCTGGAAATCGGGATTGCCCGGCTTCATATTATGAACCGTCCAAAAGGCCGTGACGTGCGCCGTGTGCAGGCTTGGATTCAGGGTCGCTTCCGAAAGAGGCTTGCAGTACGGGATCCGCATTTCGACGGCAAATGCAAGTCGCTTCAGCGGAGCCGGCGGAATCGGTTTGTCAAATCGTTGTTCAATAAGAAGATGCGGCCATGGCTCGCCGTAGGCGCGCATGCGACCCGCATATTCCGTCTTTCCAAACACTTCGAGACGAACGCAGGTTCGCTCCGGTTTGGTGCGGATGATAACGACCCGCTTGCCGGGCGTTTCCGCAAGCCACCGGTTCTTGCCGATGTCCCGGCATGCGCCGGGTTCCAGTAGGTAGCGCGATGCCCACTGGGCCATGCGCCATGTGGGCGGAAGGGCGGACGCCCGCGCGGTCGTCCGCAAGACGCCGAGTTCGACTTTTGGCGCGGGATGGCTGGCGGCCGTTAGAAGGAACCCGCGCTCGAACGTGGTGTCGGCGAACAATTCACGTCCTGGAGATTGCGCGGCAATGTCGTGCGCGAGCACGAGGATCATCGCCGCGCAAATGCCCGTCATGTCTTCAATTCCAGCACGAAACCGGCGTTTTCGTCGAACGTAAGATCGCCTTGGCGCCTGCGCGCAAAATCACGGGCAATCGAGAGTCCCAGCCCCAGGTGATCGGCGCCTTTGGTCGTGAAGAACGGTTCGAACATCCGTTCGCGGATCTCGTCCGGGATCTCGATATCCATGTTTTGCACAGCGACCGAGCAGGCGCCCGCTTGTGCCACGGTTCGCACACGGACTTTCGCGTTTTTCTTGCCCGCGCCCGCCTCGCACGCATTGATCAACAAACAAAGCAGCGCCAATTGGAACTGTTGGGCATTCACCGCCATGGAACAGCCGGCCGAGGCGTCCTCGTATTCCAGTTCCATCCGTGCGCGGCGAAAGTCGTGGCGGCAGAGAGCAATCGTGTTTTCCACAAACGGCCCGGGGTTGATCATGCTGCTCCCGGGTTGTTCCTTGCGCGCGACGTCCGCAAGGGTTTGGACCAGGCATCCGCAACGCTGCGCCGCGAGGGTGATCTGGGCAAGCATGCGCCGGGACTCCTCCGGCAAATGGTCTCCGGAAACAATCAATTCGGAATAGGAAAGAATGGCGCCCAGTAGGTTATTGAGATCGTGCGCGACGCTGTTTGCACACATGCCGGCCAGGTGGCCGCGAAACACCCGTTGGATTGCGCCAAGGTGTTCCGGAAATTCAAGGTTCATGCGCTGTTTCCGTGCGGTTACAAGGCCTCGGCGACGGCTTGGGCGAACTCGCTGCACTTCACCTGGCGCGCACCGTCCATGAGCCGCGCAAAATCGTAGGTAACCGTCCGGGCTTGGAAAGTCTTGACCAAGGCGGACGTAATCGCTTCCGACACCTCAGGCCAACCCAAATGATCGAACATCATCACACCGGACAGGATCAGGCTACTGGGATTGACCATGTCGAGATTGGCGTACTTCGGCGCGGTTCCGTGCGTCGCCTCGAAGACGGCCGTGCCGGTTTCATAGTTGATATTGGCGCCCGGCGCGATGCCGATGCCGCCGACCTGCGCCGCCAAGGCGTCGCTCATAAAGTCGCCGTTGAGGTTCATGGTCGCGATGACATCGAACTCTCGGGGACGCGTCAGGATTTGCTGCAGGAAAATGTCGGCTATCGTGTCCTTGACCAGGATCTTGCCGCCGGGATTGCCTCCGCAGTCGTCCCAGCCGACGGCTACGTCGGAAAACTCCTCGCGCACGAGTTCGTAGCCCCACTTGCGGAATGCGCCTTCCGTGTACTTCATGATATTGCCCTTGTGGACCAGCGTGACCGATCGGCGGTTGTGCTTGACGGCGTATTGGATGGCCGCGCGCACGATGCGCCTCGTGCCGCTTTCGCTGATGGGCTTGATGCCAAGGCCGGAATCAGGCCGGATGGTCCATCCGAATTCCTGCTTGAGAAACGCAAGCAATTTGGCGGATTCCGCCGTGCCGGATTGCAACTCGTAGCCCGCGTACACATCTTCCGTGTTTTCACGGAAGATGATCATGTCCACGTTCTCCGGTTCCCGGACGGGGCTGGGCACGCCGGGGAAATGGCGCACCGGCCGCACACAGGCGAACAAGTCGAGCAGTTGTCGCAACGAGACGTTCAGACTGCGGAATCCGCCTCCGACCGGCGTCGTCAAAGGGCCTTTGATGGCGACGAGGTGTTCGCGGATGGCATCGAGCGTTTCGTCGGGCAGATACGTGCCGCACACGTCGTTCGCTTTCTCGCCGGCGTAGACTTCCATCCACGCGATCGCGCGCTTGCCGCCGTAACAGTGCTTTACGGCCGCATCGAAAAGATATTTCGACGCGCGCCAAATGTCGGGGCCTGTGCCGTCCCCCTCGATGAACGCGATAATCGGCCGATCGGGCGTTGCCAGTACACCGTGTGCATTGGCCGTGATTTTTTCGCCTTCGGGCACGCGGATATGTTTGTATTTGCTCATGATTTCCGTCTATTCCGCCTAACCGGCCATTATCAAAGGGCCACAAGCCGCACTTCGGTGACGTGTGGGACGTTGCGGATCTTTTCCATGGTCGAGTCGTCAATCGGGGCGTCGAGATTCAAAACGGTAAGCGCCCGGCCTCCCTGGGCGTCGCGACCGAGCATGAGGTTGGCGATATTGATGCCGGCCTCGCCGATGATCATGCCCACGCGCCCGATAATCAGCGGCTTGTCCTCGTTCATGCAAATCAGCATCCAGCCTTCGGGCTTGGCGTCCACACGCATCCCGTCAATGCTGCAAATGCGCGGATCATGTTTGCTGAAAAGCGTGCCCGCGACGCGGTGGATCTCCTTGGTGGTTGTCACGGTGACGCCGATTTCAAAAGCGTAATCCGGCGCGCGGACGGCGCGCGTTTCGGTTACCGCGATGCCGTAGCCTTCCATGAGGGATGGAGCGCTGACCATGTTGACCGTTTCAACCAGCGGCGAAAGAAAGCCGGTCATGATCGATGCGGTAATGGCGTAGGTGTCCGAAACGCCGAGATCGCCCGCGTACTCGATGTCGAGTTTGGTCGGATGACCCTTGATGAACGACGACTGGAAACGCCCGATTCGCTCGGCGAGATACAGCATTGGCGCCAGCGCCTGCCGCGTTTCGCCGTCAAGACTCGGCACATTGACCGCGTTGACAATGGTGCCGGTATTGAGGTAATCCACAATCTGGCGCGCAATATCCACCGCCACCGTCAACTGCGCCTCGTCCGTCGAGGCCGCCAAATGCGGCGTCATGACGATATTATCCAGCCCGGCAAAGGGGTTGTTTTCCGGCGGTTCCTTCGTAAAGACGTCGAGGGCCGCGCCGGCGATGATTTTCTCCCGGAGCGCCTGCGCAAGATCCTCCTCGTTGACGATCCCACCCCGGGCGCAATTGACGATGCGGCACGTGGGCTTCATGCGCCGAAGGTGCTCCATGCGCAGCATGTTGTTCGTTTTCTCGGATTTCGGCGCGTGAATCGTGATAAAGTCGGACCGTTCGACCAGTTCGTCCAAGGAAACCAGTTCGACTCCGAGCGCATCCGCCTTGACCTTGGTCATGATGGGATCGTGTGCGATGATTTTCATTTCAAACGCCTGTGCGCGTTTGGCCACCGCCGAACCAATCCGCCCCAATCCCACGATGCCCAGTGTCTTGCCGCAGACTTCCGTGCCCATGAATTTCTTGCGATCCCAGCGGCCGGCGTGCATTGAGGCGTCTGCGGCGGAAATGTTGCGGAGCAATGCAAACAGCAGCGCAAAGGCATGTTCGCAGGTGGAGATGGTGTTGCCGCCGGGGGTATTCATCACGACAACGCCTTTTTTCGTTGCGGCGTCCTTGTCTATGTTGTCCGTGCCGACGCCTGCACGCCCCACAACCTTCAGGCGCCCGGCGTTTTCGAACACGGCGGCGGTTACTTTCGTGGCGCTGCGCACAATGAGCCCGTCGTACTCGCCAACGATGGCGGCCAATTCTTCCGGCTTCTGCGGTGGCATGACGTCCACCTCGATGCCTGCTTCGCGTAAGATTTCAACGCCCTCTTCGCTCAAACCGTCCAACACCAGCACACGAGCCATGGCCTAGTTCTCCGCAAAGCAGCGTTGGGCCGCCGCGACGCCTTCGCCGATTTTCACGGGGGCGCCCATGTCCTTTAGAGCAAGTTCGATTGCTCCGATGACAACCAGCACGTCAAATTGATCGTAATACCCCATGTGCGCGATTCGTTCGATCTTTCCCTTCATCTGATCCTGGCCGCCGGCGCAGGTCACCTTGTATTCATCGCGCAATTTCTTGTGCAGCGCCGAACCGTCCACGCCTTCCGGCAACAAAACCGATGTGGCTGCGTTCGAGGGCGCCTTGGAGAACAGCGCCATGCCCATGCCGAGAATGCCCGCCCGCGTGGCCGCGGCCAGTTTGGCATGCCGCGCCCAGACCGTTTCCATGCCCTCCTCCATCAACTGGCCAAGAGCCGTATCCAGCGCGATCACAACGGATACGGCCGGTGTGAATGGGGTTGTGTTCTTTTCAAGATTTTTCAGGGCCTTGTCGAACGACAAATAGAACTTCGGCAGCGTGGATTTTTTCATGGCGTCCTGGGCTTTGGGGCTGATGGCCGCAAAGGCAAGTCCTGGCGGCAGCATCAGCGCCTTTTGCGAACCCGACACCACCACATCCACGCCCCAGTCGTCCATGCGCAACACATCCGCCGCCAATCCGCTGATGGCGTCCACCACCAGCAGGGTGTCCGTCTTGCGGGTGATGGAGCCGATGGCCGCGATGTCCGTCAACACCGTCGTGCTCGTTTCATGCAGTGTTGTATAAACGGCCTTGATGGAGGGATCGGCTTTCAAGGCGGCTTCAATGCGCGCCGGATCCACCGCCTCGCCCCAAGGCACGTCGAGAATCTGCATGTTGACGCCGTATGCCTTTCCGATCTGGCCCCAGCGTTCGCCGAATTTGCCGCCGTTCACGGATAGGGCCTTGTCGCCTGCTGAGAGCAGGTTGACGATTGCGCCTTCCATCGCGCTGGTGCCGGATCCGGCGAGAATCACGACCGGATTCGTGGTTTGAAATACCGTTTTCAGTTTGGCCGACACCGAGGCAAACAGTTTTTCAAACGCCGCCTGCCGGTGATGCGTCATCGGCGCGGCCATGGCCAGCAATACATCGGGCGGTACAGGGGTCGGCCCCGGCGTGAACAATCGTTCTTTTCTTTTCATGAGTGTAAACCCTCTCCTTTCCGCCGCACAGGGTAACTGCGGCGGCCAGCGATGCGTGTGGATGTCTGCCAGTTGCCAATCGTCCCTCACGCGCACGAGTTGACGACGAAAGGCTATCAAAAGCGCCTTTTCGATTCAAATTGTCTTTGGCGCAGGGATTGAATTCAATTCCCGCGCCGTTGATAATGGCTTCCCTGAAAGCCGGTTTCGGGCTTCTGCAACGGGAAAGGGTTTTACATGCCGGTCAAGATGCTGTTTGTGATAGGAGCGCCGCGTTCGGGCACGACCATGCTTGAACGCATGCTGGCCTCGCATTCAATGATCATGGGCGGTCCCGAACCGCATTTGCTGACCCCGCTCGCCCACTTGGGCGTTTGGGCCAAAGTGGACAAGGCGCCCTATGACCACATCTTGGCCGCGGAATCGCAAAAACTCTTTGTCGAGTCGCTGCCAAACAAGGAACAGGACTATTGGACGGCTTGCCGCGCGTACTGTGATGTGCTTTATGGACAATACCTCAAGACAAGCGGCAAACCCATTTGCATGGACAAGACCCCGGCCTACGCGCTGATACTCCCCTTTATGGCCAAAGTCTTCCCGGATGCAAAATACGTCGTTATTACACGGCATCCGATTGCGACATTTTCGTCGTATGCCAACTCGTTTTTCGACGGCGATTATCATGCGGCGCAACAATACAACCCGATCCTGAACCGCTATGTGCCCGCGCTGGCGAACTTTCTGCGCCAGAAGGAAACGCCCTATGTCCATGTTAAATACGAGGACTTGGTCAAAAATCCCGAAACGTGGATGGAACGCATCTACGATTACATCGGCGTGCCGTTTGAAAGGGAAACCATCGAGTATGGGAAAAATGCCTCGGAAGATCAGCGAACCAAAGGACTTGGCGATCCAATTGGCGTGCGGCAGCATACGCGGCCCTCGACGGCCTCGGTCAAGAAATGGGTCGAGGATTTGGCCACGGACACCTCGCGCCTCAATCTGATGATCGAAATCCTCGAGCAGATCCCGCAGGAAGACTTGGAAACCATCGGCTATCCGCTCGGAACGCTGCTCAAACCGCTTGAGGAGGTTGACGGAACGAAAATTGTCCGAAAAGTTCCAAAACTGACACGATACCGCCTTGAACGCAAGGCCATCATCCGTCTTCGCGCCATGGCCAAGAAGCACGGATTGCTCCACAAGATGCTCAAGCGCGTGCAACTTGCCTGTGACGTGTTGTTGAGGGAATAGCGGCGCAAGAGGGGGGGGATACTTGAGAGGACCGTGTTCTCGGAGTCGTGAAGGTCTCGGAATGTAACGCCGATTTCCAAATCGGCTTGCTGAAACACGACATGCCGATTGGGAAATCGGCGCTACAGAGCGGCCATTTTCAATTTCAATACAAGATCTCCTTGCCTGATCTGACATGAAATTGCCCGGAAATGCCAATCTTCGTGGAAATTTTCATCTTTTGTCTCAAGAACTCGGTACTCTCAAGGGGGGATAGTGTCTGTCGTTATTGCGCGTCGGCGAGGCGCGTGGCCGGCTTTCCGGTTTTGCCGCCCGGCAGAAGACGGTGTTGGCGCGCATAGTTCTGTAGGCGGTTTCGCATGAGTTTTCGACCGCGAAACAGGCGCGACATGACGGTTCCGATGGGGCACCCGATACTGTCGGCAATTTCCTTGTAGGATTTCTCCTCCAGATCGGCCATGATGACTGCCACGCGAAAATCTTCGGGCAGTGAATCGAGGGCGGCCTTGACCTCGTCATCCAACAATTCCAATAGATCGGCCTTGGATTCCACCGGATCTTTTCCGACGGCCGCCGATTCCGGACTCGGGACCGGCGCCGCTTCCGCGCCGGTCAATTCGACCGAATCCAGCCGCCGGGCCTTGCTTCGGTATTCGTTGATGAAGGTGTTGCGCAGGATGGTCAACAGCCACGCCTTGATATAGGTCCCGTCCTGGAATTTGTCGTGAAACCGCAAGGCCTTGACGACGGCGTTTTGAGTCAGATCCTGGGCGTCCATGGCATTGCGCGTGAGACGCAACGCCACGGCATACAGCATGTTCAGATGTTCGAGAACCATCTTCTCGAACTCTTCTGAACGTCCGCTGCCGGCTGTATGACTCGACTCGCTCATCGTCGTTTTCCACCCGTTTGCCGCCATGAAAAAATACACACGGCGCATGGACCGGTTGACTGCCGGTCTTTCCTCCGTGTGACAGTGTAGCAGCCTTTTGCGCCAAACGCAACGGAATACACTTTTTCCTGTGGCGGGGCGGATCTTTTTTCTATATGCCGGGTTCCCCTTGTCCAGGCCGACCATGCTAAAATATAAACTTATTTTTTGCTCAAAGTATGCACGGAAAGTCCTTGGGGCGCGGAACGGAAGACAGACGGTCAACCCGGCCCGTCCCAAAACCGTCTGCGTTGTACGAAACGGACGGGACAATTTGTTCCATAATCTTTCCGCGCGCGCACTCGGACGGGAGAATTGCATGGATACCAAGATCGGTTTCGCGGAAGCCCTGCGCGGGGGCGTGCTCATTTTCGACGGCGCAATGGGCACGGAGATTTACAAACACAATATTCAGTCGTTTCGGAACTTCGACGAACTCTGCGTATCGGATCCCGGCATTATTCGCGGCATTCATGCGGCCTATTGCAACGCGGGGGCGGACGTTCTGACGACGAATTCGTTCGGGGCGAACCGTCTTGCATTGAACAAATATGGGCTGGGGGATCGGGTCCGGGAAATCAATGCCGCTGCCGTGGCGTTGGCGCGGGAAGTGGCCCTTCAGGCGGATCGCACGGTCTACGTGGGCGGTTCCGTGGGGCCGGTGTTGCGGGAATCGCCCGACGACGACGTCCTTGGCGCGTTGCGCGAACAGACGGGGAGCCTGATTGACGCGGGGGCCGATTGCATCCTGTTTGAAACCCTGCCGACGCGCGAGTCGGCGGAAAACTGCGCGGAGATCATGAAGGAGTGGCCGAATTTTCCTTTTGTCCTTTCCTATCGCGTGTTCGACGATTGCGAGAGCGCGGCGGGCGAGCCGCTTTCACGGCTTATGGCGCCGTTGCCGGAGGGCATGCCCATGCCCGTGGCTTGGGGTATGAACTGTGGGATTGGGCCGGATGCGCTGTTGACGGCCACCGAACGCGCCGTCGGATTGATTGACCGGCCGCTGATTGTCCAACCGAACGCCGGACGGGCCAAGGAAGTTGCCGGGCGGCAAATCCTTTTTTGCACGCCGGACTATCTCGGCGGCTACGCCAAGCGTTACCTGGATCTCGGCGTTCGCGGCATCGGCGGCTGTTGCGGCACGACGCCCGATCACATCAAGGAAATCGCCCAACGGATCAAGCCGCTCGCGCGCAGTTCCGGCAGGGCGGCCGCAATCGTCGTGGCATCCGAAACGCCCGCGAAGGAACCGATGGCGTTCCAGCATAAGTCGCGGCTCGCGTGGCGTCTCGCCAACGGGAAGTGGTCCACGTCGGTCGAATTGATTCCGCCGCGCGGATACGACTTGGGCGACACGATCCAGAAAGCAAGAACGCTCCACCATCACGGCGTGGACGCGGTCAATATTCCCGACGGTCCCCGCGCGAGTTCGCGCCTGTCGCCGTTGATTACCTCGCAGCAAATCCAACGCGAAGCGCAAATCGAAGTGATCCTGCATTTCTGCTGCCGCGACCGAAACCTCATCGGCATGCAGGCGGACCTGCTCGCCTGCGCGGCGTGCGAGATCCGAAATATCCTCTTCGTCACCGGCGATCCGCCCAAACTCGGCAATTATCCCTTTGCGAGCGGTGTGTTCGACATGGACTCGATCGGTCTGTGCGCGGTCCAAAGGCGTCTCAACCAGGGCATTGATCTTGGAGGGCAAGCCATCGAACCGCAAACCCACGCGGCCATTGGAGTCGGCGCCGATCCAACCGCCCTCGATTTCGAGCGTGAAATCAGGCGTTTTCATGAAAAGATCGCGGCGGGCGCCGAATTCGCCATTACGCAACCGGTCTTCGATCTCGACGCCTTGTTTCGGTTTCTTGACCGTGTGGCATGCCTGAACATCCCCATTCTGGCCGGAATCTGGCCGTTGGCCAGCCTGCGAAACGCGCAGTTCCTGCAAAACGAGGTGCCGGGCGTGACTGTTCCGGATAGCATCATGGATCGCATGGCTGCGGCCGGCGGCAAGGAGGACCAGCGCCGTGTCGGCATCGAGATTGCCCGCGAGGCGATCGAACGGTTGCGCGACAGCGTTGCGGGCGTGCAGATCAGCCCGCCCTTTGGAAACGTGCAAACGGCTTTGGCCGTTATCGAATAAAGAGAATTCCCGGAAATCGGAGTTCGCCCGCAGGTTTTTTGTAATCGGGAGATAAAACGATGAAACTCATGAGCGTGGACATCGAAATCGCGGATGTGTTCGAACTGGGCCGGTACGAAGACATCGAGAAGTATGCGCCATTTCACATTGCCATCGCGGCCACCGCCATCCCGGAGGGCGCGGAAACCCTGTGGTTTTCCACGAGGGAACCGGGCAGCCCCGAACCCGCGCCGTATATGACGCGCGAAAAAGCGCATGAACTCCTCGATTATCTGGCGGGCATGCAGCAGGACGGATACCGCCTGTGCTCATGGAACGGTCTCGGATTCGACCTGAAATGGATTGGCCATGTCGCGCAGGACATGAAACTCGCGGCGCGCATCGCGCTGAAAAGTTACGATCCGATGTTTCAGTTCTTCAACCAGACAGGGTATCCGGTCGGCCTTGATGCGGTCTCGAAGGGCATGAAGATCGGGCAGGCCAAGTCCATGGACGCCGCCGACGCGCCGAAACAATGGCAGGCCGGCAACCATCAAATCGTCATGGAATACGTCATGGGGGACTGCCGGCTGACCAATCGGATTTTTCTGGCCATCGAGCAGCACAAGCGGATTCGATGGATCGCCGCCAAGGGCGCCGTCCGCGAAATTTACATGCCCCGGCTCAAGACGGTGGAGGAGGTGCTGAAGGATCCCGAACCCGATCAATCTTGGATGAAGACCCCGCTGCGCCGGTCAAAATTCTGCGAATGGGCGCTGAAGGCTTGATCCCCGGGAATGCGCCTACCGGATAGCCAGCATGCGGTCAATGGGCACCCGCGCGCGATCGATGATGTCGCCGGGCAGTTCGATGGCAAACTGAAGGTTTTCAAGCGCGGCAAGGGTTTGTTCCAGCGTAATCAGGTTCATGTGTTTGCATCGGAGATTGCAGGCGCGGACCATTTCGCGGTGGGGGAACTCGGCGGCGACGTTGTCCGCCATCGTGCATTCCGTCAGCAGGATATAGCGGGGCGCATCCTCGTTTCGGATATATTCGAGCATGCCCTTGGTGCTGCCTTTATAATCCACAAGGGCGATGACGTCCGGGTGGCATTCCGGATGGGCCAGAATGACCGCGTCGGGAAATTGCCCGCGCAGGCGCTCGACGTCCTGCACCGTATACAACTCGTGAACTTCACAGCGCACGTTCCATCCGATGACCGTCTTGCGGCCCGGCGTGGCGGGTTCCGGCGCGGCGGCATAGGCCGCGTCCAGGTCGGCGGCGGTATTCCGCGCGAGATAGTCGTCGGGTAGAAAAACGACGTGCTCGTGTCCCTGATCGAACAAGTGCCGGACAACCGCGGTTGCGTTGCCCGAGGTGCAGCAGTAGTCGCTTTCGGCCTTGACGGCGGCATAGGTGTTCACATAGGTCACGACAGGCGCGCCGGGATACAGTTCCCTCAGGCGGCGGACATCCTCGACGCCGATCCCCTCGGCAAGCGAACAGCCGGCCTTTTCCGCCGGAATGAGCACCGTTTTATTGGGATTTAGCACCTTGGCGGTTTCCGCCATGAATTGCACACCGCAGAAAATAATGACATCCGCGCTGGTTTGGGCGGAAATGCGCGACAACTCCAGCGAATCGCCCGTATAGTCCGGCACGCTGTGATACAGCGCCGGTTCCATGTAGTTATGGCCGAGAATCACCGCGTTGCGTTCGCGTTTCATGCGATTGATACGAAAAGCCAGTTCGGCCTTGGGCGGCAATTCGAATTCAGGCACGACACCGTTCAGCTTGGCCTGCATGCGGCGCAAGGTTTCTTCCACGCTGGGCGCGTCCTGAACGATTCCACGATCTTCCGGCATGTAACAGTGTCCTTTCGGAAACATGGGACGACCGGCTACAAAACGGCCCGGCCGTCTGCGAAAACAATGGCGAAGACGTTTTTTACCTCATGTAACAAACGCCCTCGCCAGCCTTGTAGATAGTGTATCATCCGCTGCGCTTCCAACACAAATGGCGCATTTTGAACCCGGCGGCCTCTTGAAACGTCTATCGGCGGTTAGCGATCGAAAGGATCGCTTGCGAACGGTCGTAAAGGACTTTGATGGCGGGCGTTATTCCTGTAGAGCGGATTATGGAATTGTCCTGAAGCGTTGATCTTGGAGTCCCGGCATGGCAGAAATAGGGGCGAATATGTGGGACAATCTGTCCAGCCTGTCCATCCGCAGGCACGGTTTGGTTTCGGAAAAGGCAGACGGGACAGTCTGTCCTGCGTTGCGCGCCCAAAGAATTTTCCGTTCGCGTTCAGAACAGGTGTATACATGCAAGCACTCGGCGCTCTCAAGTCCGTGCAATTCCGGATTGAATTGACACGCGACGGTATGTTCATTCATGCTGGCGTTCAACGACCAAGGAGGTTGGCGGTGAGCGGGCATTCGGTGTTGATTCCCAGCGTTGCGCCGGAAGTGGCGACAGCCACGATGTCGGCGGCCGGCACGGCATTGACCGCGGGTCTGGCCGTCTATGCGCTTGCGCATGGTGTAAAGAAATTGGTTGAGTCGCAAGTGGATGGCGCCCGCTCGCGCATGGCCGCGGAAAAACAGCGGCTGGCCGAATGGATGCAGTTCCAGGCGGCGCAGCTTCGTTCGATGGAACTCTTCCGCCAGACGGAGGCGGCGTTGCATGCCGCCGAGGAACGTTTGGCTTCGTTGGGGCTGGCGGACGTAACCCAACGCGCGGCGCAAACGGCGGGGGAACCGTCCGCGCCGTCCGCAGAAGCCTATCTCTCGCTGGGCGCGTCGCGCATGACCCCTGAACAAGTCCAATCCATGTTCCACGATATGACCGCCATCTTCGAGGCGCTGCCGGAGACGTTTCGCGCGGCGGAGGATTCACCTTTTCCGAAACTGGCCAAGCAGCGGAAGCGTCTCGAAGCGCAATTCGCGGGCGGTGGACGCGCGTCTTGGCGCGAGGTGGCCTCGTTTAAGGAAACGTTGTCGCGCACCGTTGCAGATTATGCAGCCCGGACGGCCGCGCGCCGGGAACACGACGAGGCCGCGCTTGCCCGGCTTGAAATCCTGCTGGACGACCTCCTGTTCCACCGCGAATTGGCCCGGGGTAATGAGGAACGTTCCGCACTGGAAGCGTTGCTGAGTCAAGCCGTCACGCTGTTCGAACGGCGCACGGTCAAGACCGGCCAACTCGAATTGATGGAGAAGCGGCTCGAAGCGATCAAGAAGGGCATTGCACAGCGGGTCGTTCGGACAGCGCACCGGACAGGCCTGTGCGAATCCATCACCCGGCATCTTGGAACCATGGGCTACGGCATGGTCTCGGCGTTCCCATCCGATCCCGAAACGCCCAATCTCGAGGCAAGTTTCAAGATCCCCGGCGGTGACCGCATCTGTATCGCCATCACGGAAAATGAACAAATCCACTTTGAATTGCAGCATGAGCGGCTGGACAAGGCCGGGATTTTGACACCGTCCGACTGGATGGAGATCCGCCGGCAGGAAAGGCGCTGGTGTCAAGACTTCAAGGAACTGGTCCGGCGATTGGTCGCCGAGGGATTCTCCTACGAGGTCGCTTCGGAAAGGCTGGTTCCCGAACAGGCGATCAAAGTGGTGGTCGTGGACACGCCGGAGGACATCCTAGCCATGTCGTACGAGGAGACGCCGGAGCGAATCGAAGAAAAGAAGCGATACCTTTCATAATGGGCGGCTTACCGTTTCGACTCGGCGCCTGTGAACAAATTCATTGCAACGGGGCCGGTAACGTCGAATTCCCCATCGGCATGGACATGGGCCGCCTGGCCGAATTGGAATTCGGCGTTACGAGTGCTCAGAGCCGCCGTAGGGCGATCATCGTGCAATCGTCGTGCGGCCGGGCGGGCGCGCAATAGGCGGTGACGGCATCGTTGACGGCTTCTATCAATCCGCGTGGGGGATGCGCGTGAAAATTCCGGGCGATGCGAGCGAGCCCTTCGATGCCGAGTTCGTCGCCGGATTCCGAATGGCGCGCCGATACAACGCCATTCGTATACAGTAGGACGGTGTCGCCCGCGGACAAGTTCCATTCCGCGTCAACCCATGTCGGCGAGGCCGAAACGCCGGCCGGCTGTCCCGATGCGTGCCCTGCGAGTTCGACGCCATCCGGCCGGATAAGCAATGCCGGATGGTGTCCCGCGTTGGCGCAAAGCGTCCGGCCGGTCGCCAAATTGACCGTGAGATAGCACAAGGTGCAGAACGTGCTGTTTGGGGACTGTTTGACAAGGTCGGCGTTGAGCGATTTGAGCACCTCGACGGGCGAAACGACATAATGGGCGCACCGGCGGAACTCCGCCAGCAGTTGCGCCATCGAAAGCGACGTTGGTACGCCCTTGCCGCTTACGTTTCCTATCAGAATGCCGGCATGGTCGGCGTCCACGTGCACGAAATCGTAAAAATCGCCTCCGGCCACGCGCGCGGGCCTTGTTTCACCGTATACCTCGAACCGGCCCGTGCCGGCTGTTGGCCATTCGCGGATAAGAAAACCCTGCTGAATCATCCACGCATGCGCGATTTCCTGCTCGATGCGCTGCCGTTCGAGGATTTGCTGGTGCATCGAGGCGTTCTCGATGGCCAACCCGGCCCCGTTGCCCACTGCGGCGCACAACAGGAGATCGTCGCGAGAATACGTGTGGTTTTCCCGATCGGCATCCACATAAAGAATCCCGAGGATTTTTGACTTGGCCCGCAACGGTACGCACATAATCGATCGCAGGTTCAACGCCATGACGCTGTCCGCCATGTTTAAATCCGAATCCGTGATCTTGTCCCGGTACAATACGCTTTCGCCGCCCGTCAGCACCCGCCGCGCGGCCGTCCGGCTGATTCGGACAGCGTCCACATTCACCCGCTCAAGGCGTCCTTCGCGAATCGTATGGACTTTATGGCATACCGGACATGGAGCGAGTTGGTTCTCGCCTTCGCCGGCGAAGAAGATGCCCCCATGCTGTCCGCGAATAGCCTTCATCGTGGTTTCGAGGATTTGATCCTGAAGACTGCATGTTTCGTAGTTCGACGAGATCGCATTAAGCACGCTATAGGCGGCTTCAAGTAGTTCTGCCGGGCTGTGACCCTGCTGGGCGGAGGGATTGAAATCGGTCCCAAAGGTCAGTGTGCTTTCCGAGACGGCGCTTGACTTGGGCGTCGGGCGCGCGGGCGTATCCGCCTCGATTTCAAACCGGAGCACGGTGGCGCCGATGGTGATTTTGTCGCCGTGACGCAGTTCGCCTTCGATCATCCGCGTCCCGTTGAGGATGGTGCCGTTCGTGCTGCCCAGATCCCGCCAGTTGAACACCGTCCCATGCGCCACAATTTCGACATGGTGCCGGGACGCCGAGGGATCATTGATCACAAAGCCGCAATCAGGGGTCCGTCCAATAATAATGGATGAACCGACCGGTTTCCGCAAACCCTGCGGCATTCCGGTTTCCAGCACCAGATACCCTTTTACTGCACTGGCCATCCCAGATCCCCATATTACACTTTACAAAGATACCATTATTTTCAGCAAAGCGCAAGAATCAAGATTGTATGCCGTCGTTTCTCGTTAGATGGAAACGCCTTGGATGGATTGATTTGATTTCGTTGAATTATCGCTTTTCGCATTTCGACCGAGAATCAAGGCGATATGCTGCCCCATAAAATAACGTTTGGCTATCGCGGCCATCGCTCATCCATGGGGGGGAACACGGGATACGGTGCATGGGGTTCTATTTGATACCAGTACGCCACGCTGGCAATGTCGTCGGTAAGAGGCTGGAAGCGGTGCCCGGGCCACCATCCCAAGGCTTGGACCGTTGCGCGGAATTTCCGCTCGAAACGGATAGGATCGGGAATATGCCAGCGGTACATGCCGTAGCGGGGCGCTTCGCCGGCGATTTGCCGGGCGAGCGGGAGACCGAGAAAAGGCGTTGAATACACTTGCGGCGGTTGGCCGCCTTCGGCGAAACACCATGCGCCGCCGACGTAGTCCTCGGTTCCGGTTCCGCAAATCGTCGGATATGCCGTATCGTCGTCAATATAAAATTTAACCTCGCCTTCACCCCACCAGCAGTTGGAAAGTTGGGTCCACGCCAGATATGTGCCCGAATAATGGCCCCGGCCTTCAAGACCGTCCACGATGACATGCTCCGGGCAGTCGCGCGAGGTCATCGAACGCCTCCATTGCGCGTGAAAACGGCCGGCATCGGCGGGTACATCCGTCAGCGCATAGGTAATCTGGTAAAAAAGCAGCCGCAGAAATTCCTCGCCCTGATTTTCAATGGTTATCCGGCACGATTGCCCGAAGGGCATCGGCCAGTACGAATTGAAGCCGCCGACGGGATTGACCACGATGGGCATCGAATTCACAAGGGTGCGCAGGCCATGGCCGCACGCAAAAAAATCGCCGAGCGGAACTTCGACGCTGGGTTCCGTCTCGCCGTCCCAATAACAGCGGAGCACGCAGGTCCGGTAGGCTTCCGGGCGTGTCGTGATCCAGATATGCTGAATGACGCCCGGCCCTTCGATATCGGCCAGCGTGGCCGTGGCGCCCGCGGCAATCCCAATGAAAGGCCGCGCCTTCCAGCCTTTGCCGAGCACACGGGCGGGATTGGCGCGCCCGTCGGGTTCGGGTTCGGGCTCTGCCATGGCGCCGGAGCCGGGCGCGCCCGTCGGATTTTCCGCGCTGATGGAGCGTGTTTTGGCCCCGCTGATCATCGGGATCATGCCAAGGTTCCATGCCGTGAACGGATTGGCTTCCATCGGACAGGTCTCCTTCATGCGCGCACCGGCTCGCGAAGGCCGGTGTCAACGCCTGCAATATGGACTTCGAGCCATTGCACGAGCAGGCCCATGACCATTTCCCGCAACGGCTCGGTGTTTCCGTATTGGGAGAGCATGGCGCGAATCCGTCCCAATTCGTCGCGAAACCAATGGTGATCCTCTCGGTTTTCGCGGAGTTTCGAGCAACCGCGTTGTTCCATCAGGGCCTCTTCGCAGTCGAAATGATTGTTGGCATACTCGCCGAGAAATTCGATCATGGATTGAAATTCCGCAACGCGTTCTTCCGCTTCGGACGCTTTCAACAGTTCGACGATATGGCCAAACAGCGCCTTGTGCTGCTCGTCAATGATTGGGATACCGGTCCCGTAACGGTCCTCACGCCATCGCAACATGCCCAAACGCTCCTTCCCGGGAAGGGATTTTACGAAAACGTCCGTCCCGGTTCCAGAAAACGAATCCGCATGACAATTTGATCGGGTAGCCGGGTTGAAATAGGCTATTTACTTGGATGCCCCGGCGGCCAAATTTTTTGTCTTGTTTGGAAACGCGTGTGGCGCCCATGTTGAAGAACCGGGAGAGATGGTCTATGCACAGGTTGCCGAGCGGCGGCAAACCGCTGGATTCGGAAGCGAAGTTGCGGATTCTGGCGGGAATACGGCAGGAACAGGCGGATCGAGAACAGAGTTATCGAGGACAGGCGCTCAAGTTGTTTCCGCATGTGTGCGCGCGGTGCGGGCGTGAATTTTCGGGCAAGCGTCTCCGCGAACTGACTGTCCACCATAAAGACAACGATCACATGAACAACCCGCCCGATGGAAGCAACTGGGAATTGCTTTGTCTGTACTGCCATGACGACGCCCACGAGGCGTATGAGCGCGCCGGCGGGCGATTGCCGGACAGCGGTGGCGAACCGTCGTTGGGATTTCGTCCTTTTGAGGGTTTGCAGCGATTGTTGAAGGCGCGGGAAAACGAAGCCGCTTCGGAATAGCGCTTGGGGCGAAGGTCTTCGCAAAGCGGATCAAGGTTGCTTCTTGTTTCCGGCAATGAGATTCTGATAGTCGTTCTTGAGTTTGGCCATTTCGGCGGCCAGTTGGTTGGCGACTATCTTACGCAGCGCGGATTCGCCTGTGTTGCGCGTGGCGGCGGCCGCCATCTTTTCGATGTCGAAGCGGAATGCGCTTCCGCTCAACGCCTGTGCATTGCCGATGAGTTCGTTTTTCAATTCACGCAGACGCGCGTTGATGTTGCCGACGCCGGCGGCGGCGGCCTGCGCTTCGGTGCGGAATTCGTCGGTGACTCGGTTATAGGCGGCTTGGGCCTTTTTCAACGCGTCAAAAGCTTCGGGTATTTGGCCCTTCAAAATGAACTGTTCGGCTTCGGCCTCAAAGCGCCCGCCTTCGTCTATTGCGGTTCGCGCCGCTTCGAGCCGCGCATCCCGTTCGGCGATCATCCGCGAGACCTCGAGGCGTTTTGCCTCTGCGGTCGGATGCAGGGGATCGGCCTTGGAGGCACGTGAATAGGCGTCGAGGGCTTCTTCAAGGCGGTTGCTTTCAAGCGCTTTGTCGCCTTGGGCGATGTAGAACCCCGAAATCCGTTCGACCACGTCCTTACGCTGCGGTTCAAGCGCCAGCACATACTCGTATTCCTTGATGGCGCGTTCGGCGAATCCGCCGTTATACAAAATATCCCCGATTTGCTTGACCATTTCCGGCGTTTTGGGCGGCGATTGCGTCAGGCGGTTGTAATGGAGTTCGATCTCGTTTTCGTTGCCGCGCGCGACGTAAAACGCCATGGCCTGCACGGCGTAATTCCGCCGTTGTGTGTCGCTGACTCCGGCCTGCACGACCCGTTCGGTCAAAAGGGTGTACCACACGTTCGCCACGGCGTCAATGGACCGGCTGAGATCGTCCGACAGCGCCGCCCGGGCCACCCCGTCGAACCCCGGACCGGATTGGTAATCCTTGACAATCAACTCTTTTCGTGCATCCGCCGTGCGCTGCAATTGTTCGATGTACGCCGCGAGTTCGATTTTTTTACTGGGCGAGGGTTTCAACGAGGTCTGAGGAAGGGCCTTTTCGACGTCTGCGTAATATCGGGCGCGAATGGGGGAATTATCGCGGGCGAGCGGCGCGGAAATCCGCGCCACCAGCCGCCCCAATATGCCTAGACGATACGCCAGATAGGGATCGATGGCATCGCCGCGGACGGCATCCAGCAGGTGCATTTCGCTCTGAATGACCGTGATGGGACCGGCTTCAAATCCCGGGAAAAGACGCTCCAGCGTTTCGTCGGTAACGGATGCGCCCTGCATGACTTCACGGTCCAGTTTGGACAATTGAATGACGCGGCCCTTCGAGAGAAGGCGTATGGCGGTGGAAACCACGGCCTGATCGGTCTTGGGCGACCATGCCACGGCGGTAACCGGCGCCAGCAATACCGCCAACACAAACATGGAAGCGCGTTTCATGACGGGATCCTCCCGGATCCGGCGGTCTGGCCGGCGGCTTGTTTCAGGTGTTCGATGAGCAATTCGACCTCGGTGGCGTGCATCCCCTCCCGGCGATCGCCCAGTGCCTTGATATAATTTTCCAGCGCGGCTATCGCTTCCGGAAATGCCACGCGCCGGGCATAAAGAAGACCCGATTCCAGATGGGCCGGAGCATATTGGGCGTCAAGTTGCAATGCCCGCCGAAAGAACTCCAAGGCGCGGTCCATCTCGCCGTTCACGGCGAACAGACGCCCGCGAATCGTGTGCATGGCGGCGCTGGTTTTTCCGGTCTGTTCGGCCTTGTCGAGGAGTTCCGCAGCCTTTGCCGGATTACCCTGCTCGATGTACAAATCCGCCGCGCGCACGAGCGCCTCCGCGGCTTGCGGGCCGCCCGCCTGTCCAATCGCCTCGTATTCAGCCGCCGCTTCGGGAAGCAGACCGTTTACACGCAGGCAGGACGCCCTCAGAAATTGCACGGCGGCATTGGACTTGTCGGCGGAATTGGCCTCGTTCACGATCGGCGTGGCCTCTTCATAGTTTCCGCGCGCTACCAGCAAGGCGCCGAGACGCGCCAGCGTTTCAGCGCGCACCGATGTGCCGGCGTTTACGGCTTCCTTGAAATTCGCCAGCGCCTCGTCGGCATTGCCTTGCGCATCCGCGACAAAACCAAGGGCTGCTTGGACATCCCCGGACGGCGGAAGCGACTTGAGATCCTGCGCGGCGCCCGCGTAATCGCCTTCCAGCGCTTTTGCGATGGCCTGTTGCTGGAGAACCAGCGAATCGCCTGGCGCCAATTCGAGCACGCGTTGGATGGCTTCCCGCGCACCCGCCGAATCGCCACCGTCCGCCTTGAGCAAGGCGGTAAGCCTCCATGCCCGTACGTCCCGCGGATCGTTTTCGGTCAGGCGCTTGAGAACCGCCAACTGGCGGCTACGGGCGTCGGCGCCTGCGCCCGGCTGGCCCAGCGCGACGACGGCCAGCCACGCCGCATCCTTGTTACCGGGCTGCAATTGCGAGGCCTTTTCGAATGACACGGCCGCGGCGGAATACTGGCTCATGCGCCATTGGATCCGTCCCATTTCATAATGGGCGCGCGGATCCGTATCGTGTTTCGCAAGATGTTTTTCAAGAACCGTGGAGGCTTCCAGTTCCTTGCCCGCGCGTGACAGCTCGATGGCTTGCGCCACCGGGTCACGCGTCAAGAGAAAAAAAAGAAAAATACCCGCCAACAACGCCAGAATCGCCAGAACCACCGCAGCCACAATCCACGTCATGTTCCGCGACGGCGCCGAAACGGACACCGCGGCTTGCTGTCCGCCCACAATCTTCTGGCCGGTTAGCAAGTTCGTGCCACACGCAATGCAAATGATGTCGCCATCCTGCACGAGCGCATGGCAATTCGGACATGTCTGGCGTTGCGTGGAACCGGTCGAACCTTTGGGGGACGGCGTCATGCGTTTGGGTTCGACACGGCCCCCGCAATGCGGACAGTGTTCGAGATTGGGGTCGGTCAATTTGCCGCAATACGGACAACTAATCATCTGGGGCACGGCATCCACTCCCTTTTCCACGGCGGGGCGCACGCCCGCGTATTGCCGGGCGCAAGCGCTACGTCCGCGGATCCATGGCGCTACTCATCTTCCGGAAACGGTGCGCCACACTGGATGCACACGCGTGCCTCGATTCCGTTGCGGGCGCCGCATTTCCGGCACTTCTTGCGAAACAACGACGGTATACTGACCACGCAGGCCAGCGCTATCACGCCCAGCATTACCGTCAAATACACCGTCGGGGACACCTTGCACAAACTCCATGCCTCGCCTATGCCTATGCCATGATTGTAGAGACCTTGCCACCCGTCTGTCAATGGAAATGACTTCGTAGCACCGATCATGGGACGAGATCAAGAAAAGACAATCTGGTCCGCAATGAATTCATTCATGTTGGAAACGTCTATCATAAATTTAGCCGGTCTAAGCGTTCTGAGGTACAGGCTTCGGCGACGTGAGGAGGAGATCCAGCGCCTTGTCAAGCGCGAGGGCAACGCCGGCTCATGTATATGATGATGCCAACGAACAGACGAAGCTGACCACGGACGGGATAGTGTAAGAAACCTTCTGTAAAAGTGACTGGACAAACGAGGCCATCGTTTGCTCCACTCTTGGAGAAAACCGAAACCAAGGCCCACGTGGCCGAACCGCGAGGAGGAGTAACGATGGCTAAACAAGATAGTGCCGGGTTCCTGAGTCAGATTCAAGACAGCGGCGCCCAAGACGTAATGCTGGAGATGTTGCGGCTTATGATGCAGACGGTACTGGAAGAAGGGATGACGCGCCATGTTGGTGCGCAGTGCCACGAGCGGACGCCAGAACGTCGGGGACATCGCAATGGCTATAAACCGAGGACCGTGAAGACGCGGATGGGCGAGCTGGCGCTGTCGGTCCCGCAGGCACGGGGTATTGAGCCGTATGAGCCTTTCCCGCTGGCGAAGTGGCAGCGTAGCGAACGGGCGCTGCTGGTGGCTTGCGCGGAGATGTACTTTATGGGCGCTTCGAACACATCGTCCGGGTGGACGAGAACGGCATTGGGGGCAATCTCCGCCTTGACCAGGCGGATGAAGGTCTCGACCACTTCGCGCAGCAGCGTCATAGGTTCGTCTCCGGTAAACCTCGTTCGGAGGTTACTTACCGGAAAGGGCGATAAATGTGCTTCACCAAAGCCAAGGGAGCAGAAACTGACTTTCGCTGACCAAGCGGAAGCACAATGACTTTATTAATCGAGAAGTAGTACCGTTGTGCTGCGGATTTCGGAGCGCCGTGGGGCGCCACCCGTGGCTGATAGCGGCGGTGGGCCTACCGATGCCTCACACCGAATGGAGGCCTGAAAGTTGAATGAAGACGTCCCGTGAACATCAAGACCGGGACCATCGGGACTACCGTCATCGCGCGCAACGCGGGGGCCTGGCTCTCAACGCGCGGCGGGTTCTCGCGGGCACGCGCGATTCCTCGTGCGGAGAAGTGAAGCGCCGCTACGGGGAACGGGATATATATCGCGCGGAACGGTTTCTCAGCACGCGCGGAAGTTCCTCGCAACGCGGGATGATTTCTCGGCGCGCGGAATGATGCGCGGGTGCGCGGATTGAGTTTTCTGCTGCGCGGAATGAATCCGCGTAGCGCGGATCAAAAAAACTGTGCAGAAACTTCGTCCCGCGCTGTGAAAAATGGTTCCGCGTAGCGCGGAATCGAGTTGCAGAACGCGGAAAAGCGTTTTAACGCATTGATTTACAATGATTTATGTGATCTTGGCCGGAAACGGCCTGAATAGACCGTACAAAAGGAGAAACAACCACGACGTAATTTCCAAGGCGGGAACCGCAACGCTGTGAAACCGGGTACTGCATGATTGGCGTCAATATAGCCGGAATCAGCGTCACAAGCAACACGGCGGGGAGTCGTACTTTGGCACGTCGTTGACCAACGCTAGACCAAGGTCTTGATGGTTGCACAGATCATCTGAAAGGAAATCAACGAACAATGGCAACCGCACTGGCAGATAAGACAGGAACTATTGAGCAAGGCCAACAGGTTGATTGGCGGGATATCAAGTTCGGAGTGCTTGTGGGGTGTGTATTTGCGGTGACGAAATACATCGTATTGTACCGGCTGGAGTGGCATTTTAACGCCTCTGAACCACTGGTCTGTTTCTTTCTGACATTCGCCTACATCCTCGTTCGCGCGCGCCGACAGCCAGATAAACTCGACGAGTGGGGCATTACGACTCCGCTCTCTGCGCCGGCTATTCTTGTGGCATGCGCTTTCTTCGGAATCGGCGTTCTTGTGTTGGCCATCAACAGAATCCACATCGCGGGAACATTACCCTTTAGCATGGGGATGGTCACCGGTTCGATTGAGTACATCTCCAGCGGCTTTACGCAGCAATTCTTCCTGTGTTCCGTCGGCCTCGTCAGCCTCGGCAAAATGCGCATTTTCCGTGGCTGGCTGCGGCTTTCGTTGACGCTGGCCGCCTGCTTCGGCGTTATGCATCTATGGGGACCGTTGAGCGCACCGGCCGAACGCTTCTGGATTGAACTCGCCCACGTGGCGGGTGTCGCGGGCCTGGGTTTTATTGCCAGCGCCTACTTCCTGAGTTTCCGCACCATGATTCCCATTGCCATCATCCATGCCGTCCAATTCGGCGTATTCCAGGATTGGATGAAAGGCCTCCAGTGATCAGCGTTGCTCTTGGGCCGGTAGCGACCTTCTTAGACATGGTCTTCTCGCGCCGAAGCGTGTTGTACATGGCCACCAGGGACACGTTGAACCCTCAGCGTTCGCGAAGAACGGCAAGGATGGCGTCGGGATCCTTGGTGCTCTCTTGCTTCAAGTGCGCCAAGTGCTCATCCGAGCTGACGCGCTTGCGGCCAGGGTTCTGAGGCTTGGGCACAACGATGCCCGCATGCCGTCCAGCGTCGGATAATTAGCCGGAAAACCGCAGGACAGGCCCGCAATCTTGTGTCCAAAGAACCGGGCGCACAGTGGGAGTCGAAAGGCATCTCTTCCGGCCAATTATTTTACAAAGCCCCCTGCCTGGGTAGAGCGACGCGAAACGGAGCGCGAGGAAGCGCGCCCTCCCAAACATCAAGCGAAATCATCCTGGATTAGTTTCTTATTTCTAGTTCCCGGTTGCCCAATTGCAAGAGAAGTAAGACAGGATTGGTCATCATGTTGCACACGGGAAACCGCATGCGGGACGAAATGCACCGTACCGATGCGTTGGACCTCTAATGCACCGTAGGTTCCACATTGAGGATGGAACTGGTCGGGGTGAGAGGATTTGAACCTCCGACCTCTTGGTCCCGAACCAAGCGCGCTAAACCGGGCTGCGCTACACCCCGACAGGTCAACGTGAAAACAATAGCATAGGAAAACGGAGCGGATCAAGAAAGTTTGCGTTTTCGGCATGTTTCGGCGGTTTGACTGCATGGGGCGATCGTCTGAAGGAGTGGGCCTGCAGCCTGCAACACCTTTGCGGCAGGCGGGGATATTGCGAATTATCCCTGTCCATAAAGAAGGCCCTTCGAAAACGCGATTCTTCGCGATGTTGCGACGTTGCGCATCATATTTTCCAGGGTTGCAATGGTTTACCGGACATGAAATTGATTCGATGACGGAAGTTATTCGCCGTGCTTGTCCACGATCCGAACGCAAGAGGCGGGCGGGACAGCGTTTCATATTGTGCAGGCCGCGTTTCAGAGGAGAATCATAATCGCAAGACCTTGATGTTTGGGATGACGCACGTCCGCGGCGCTTTGTGTTGATCTGTCCAATCAGGGATATTTGCGTAATTGACGGTCGGAAAGGACGCCAATCCTCCTCCAACAATGACGATTGGCGAGGATGCTGACCTTGCCGGCATGTGCGGATTTCGCCGTGTCTTGTGGCCGTTTCCATCCCAATGCTATGCTACGTTTGAAGGCATGAACAGGGAGGACGTTGCGATGTTGCGATATGGCGCGTGTTATTATCCGGAACATTGGACCGCGGAACAAGCGCGTCAGCATATTCCGTTGATGCAGAAGGCAGGCATCAACGTTGTGCGGATGGGCGAGTTTGCGTGGTGCAAGTTCGAGCCGGAACCGGGTCGTTACAAATTTGACTGGCTCGATCCGGTCATTGACGCGCTGGCAAAGGCGGGTATTGCAACCGTTTTGGGCACCCCAACGGCCATCCCCCCCAACTGGGCCTATTCGCGACAGCCCAACATTCTTCAGAAAAATGCGGGCGGCCACACACTCAATCCCGGCGCGCGCTGTCATTGCTGCAAGAACGCGCCCGGTTACCAGTTCATGTGCGAGGGCATCGTGCAGGAAATGGCGCGCCATTACAAGGACAATCCCGCGGTCATCGGTTGGCAGGTGGACAACGAGTTCGGCTGCCATAACACGACGCGTTGCTTTTGCGAGCATTGCGAAAAGGCATTTCGGGAGTGGCTCATCGCGAAATACGGCGATATCGAGGCGCTCAATGCGGCATGGGGCACGTCGTTCTGGGGATTCGATTTCCGGCAGTGGAACGAAATCCCGCTTCCGCGCACGATGCCGACGGGGCCGAATCCGGGGCATTGGCTCGATTTCGTGCGCTTTTCGTCGGACACCCAGGTGAAATTCATGAAGACGCAGTACGACCTGATCAAGGCGCTGTGTCCGAAACATTTCGTCACGCACAATTACATGGGCTGTTTTCCTGAAATTGACTATTACAAATTGTCGCAGCATCTCGATTTTCCCGTGTGGGACAACTACCCCGACTCGTACGGCGATCCGTTTCATCCCTCGTATGCGCATGAAATCACGCGGTCGTTCAAAGGGCGCTTCTGGGTGATGGAGGAGAAAAGCGGGCCGACCGGCGATGCGGAGGCGGGGCTGCTGGGCGAGCAGCCGGAACCGGGAGAGATTCGCCGGTGGGCGTGGCAGGCGGTGGCGAACGGCGCGGACGGCGTCGTGTATTTCCGGTGGCGCGTGTGCCTGTTCGGCGCGGAGCAGTATTGGCACGGCATTCTCGACCACGACGGGGTGCCGCGCCGACGTTACGCAGAGGTCCGAAAGACCGCCGAGGAGTTCATAAAGGTCGCGCCGGAGTTGGAAGGCACGCAGGTCGAGGTGCGGGTCGCGCTGATTCGCCATTTCGACACGCTCTGGTCCTTCGAGCGCCAGCCCGGAGTGGCCGGATTTCATTACGACGGTCATTGTTTCGAGATGTATCGCGCGATCAAGCAGAACGGCCACAATTGCGACATCGTCAATGCCGATGCGGATTTCACCCGCTATCGCGTGGTCGTCGCGCCGAGTCTCGCGCTGGCGGACGATGCGCTGGCGAAGCGTTTGCATGCATTCGCGGACGCCGGCGGCACGGTTGTGTTCACGCCGCAATCGGGCGTGCGGACTCCGGCCAACGCCATGTGGGACCGGTCGCGTCCCGGTCCGCTGGCGCCGCTCGTGGGCGCGACCGTGGACGAGGTCCGGCCTTACTACCACGGCCAGACTAACGAAATCGCGTTCAGGCAGGGCGTCCTTGCCGGCCAAACGTGCAGCGTCGGCACATGGGTCGAAATTCTGCATGCGGCTGGCGCCGAGACTGTCGCCGAATTCCGCGATGAGCCCTTCGCCGGTAAACCAGCCATCACTTGCAACACCGTCGGCAAGGGCAAGGTCTATTATCTCGGCGTGTTTTTACCCAATCCGGTTTTGAAAGCGTTTCTCGGTGGGATATTGCCCGAGTTTCCAATGAAGGATATCCCCGATGGCGTCGAAGTCACGATGCGCCGCGGTAAACAGGGCCGCATTGTGTTCGTGCTCAACAACACGCGGGAGCGCCAAACCCTGACGCTGCCGGGCCAGTTTCCCGACCTGCTGTCGGGCGAGACGGTCGGGCCGAAGATAACCCTCGCGCGAAACGGCGTGTTGGTCCTCAAGGCATAGGCTTCGGGTAAAAATCATGCGACGCTGGCTTTTTATTTTTAGCGACGGCCGAATCCTTGCGGGCGTTCTGGTCCTTGCCGCGTGCATCGGCAGCGCATTCATGTTTGAAGTTCCGGACTTGTCCGCGACGAATGTCGCGCCGGATTTTTTCAGCACCTCCGTCATGATTGCCTGCGGACGCGGATTCATCACGCCCGTTGTGTCCACGATTCCCGCCTTGTCGGACTTCCTCCTGCAGAAGACGAACACGTTCGATCCGAAACAACTCCCGGATACTTTCCCCACATTTCGCAACAGTCGGTTCACGGACAATCATTTCTATTTGCTGACGGCGGCGGGATGGATCTGGAAAGTGTTCGGAATGGATTGGCGTGTGTTGAAACTGCTGTTCGTGGTTCTGTACTGCGCCTCGGCGGGTGTTGTTTACGGACTTTTCCGGCTTGGCATGAACCGGCTGTTCAGCGCGCTGGGCGCGCTGTTTTTCATGACGGCCCCCCTGGTCTTGACAACGCTTCCCAATCTGCGCGATTTTGCGAAAGCGCCATTTCTGTTGGGCGTGATTCTCATGCTCGGCCATCTTGTGGCCCGGCCGCTTACCCCGCGCCGTCTGTTCGGGTTGGCGGCGGGCATCGGCTTGACGATCGGGTTTGGCCAGGGATTTCGCCAGGATCTGTTCATTTGCCTGATCCCCAGCGTTTTGATCATCGCCTTCTTTGCCCGCGGAATGGGCCCCTTGTCCGTGGGGCGGCGTCTGGCGGCTCTTGCATTGTTTATCCTCAGTTACGCCTTCGCCGTATGGCCGTGCCGCGCCACTTCGACCGACGAAGGCACGCTGATGTTCCACAATGTCATAATGGGGCTTTCCTCTGAGTGTTCGGACCTGCTTGGCGTGGGCAAGGCATCTTATGACATGGAGTATCTTTGCAATGACAATTTCGCGCATGCCGCCCGATGCAGTTATGCGCGCCGCATCAAGGGCAACAAGGATCCCATCGGTTATCAAACGGTGGAAGGGGCGCGCGTCGCGAAGGAATATGTTATTGATGTCGCCAAGACCTTTCCGGCGGATTTCATCGCGCGTGGCCTCGCCGCATTGCGTTTTATTCTCGGCGGCACATCCGTTGAACGGGCGCCGTATGGCCCTCCTCACAGTCAATTTCTCGATCGGATGAACTCACTTCACGCACCCGTGGCCGCGGTCATGAATGCGGCCGGTATTCTGGCCGCGGTTGTCGTCCTGCTCGCGGCAAGCCGCAGGGAACCGCGCGTGGCGATCGCGATGTTGTTTCTGCTCCTGTATTTTGGGAGTTACACGGCGCTCCTTTTTCAATTGCGTCATTGTTTCCATCTCGTCTTCGTGCCGATCTGGTTCTCGGGAGTGCTCATCGAAAACGGAGTCCGTGCCGCGGCGGCGTTCCGGCTGGACATGTTTCGCGGAACAGGCTGGTGGCGTACCGTCGAGACGCGGCGCATGGCCGTGTTCGCCCTGGCGTCTTTCGCGGTGATGGCGGCGCCGTTGTACGCCGCACGCGTTTACCAGTATGTGAAAGTGGGCCGGCTTCTCGCACCCTATCAGACGGCAAAGCTCGAATCGGTCGAAACCGAAACAAGCCTGCTCAAGAACTGGCATGTCTTCAAGCCAACGTCATGGGAACCCTTTCCCTCCCCGAACACAATCGCCGGCGCTCCCGAACCGAATACGCGGTGGCTCGCTCCCCTTCCTCGTTCCGGAAGTGGTTTCGATGCTTACGAAATGGATCCGCGCGTGTCCTACGGCGTGGTGGAACTGGCCTCCAATACAACGCCATGCCCTGTCGCCGTTCGCTTCGAGACCGAACAGGGCGGCAACGATTTCTCGCGGATACTATGCGCCCAATCGGGCGGCACGGGGCCGAATGCGCGCACCCTGTTCTTTTTTCCAATCTACGAATTTCCGGCATCTGTCACGTTGGGCCGAAGCCGCTTTGCCGGCGTCGCTTTGCCCGCGGACCGCGCCGCGGAGTTCAAGGGTCTCTATCGGGTAGCCGACTTGGAGCCTTTCCCGTTTCTGCCGGTGCTTTCCATTCCGGAGAACACATCGCATATTCAGCGGTATCAGACCATCTGGCCGGGCAAGAGGCAGCGCCGTCAACAATGTCCCGAAATGCCGCAATGGCTGCTCGACTCGCTACGGGAATAAGGAGCCTTTTCTCCATGCGCCCACGCCATGCTTGTTTGAAACGGGAAGCCACAAGGGCGCCGAATGCTCAAACCTTGTTACAGGCGGCATGTGCCCGAAAAAGGACGTTCTACCGGTTGACCGGATTGAAGCATCGCATTGAAACATTGATTGCGAAGTCCCAACAGGAGCAGAAAAAGGGCGCGTGGGACAGGCTGTCCAGCCTGTCCCCCTGCGGGCATGGCTTGGCTACGGAAAAGACAGACTGGTCAGCAATAAAAGCGCCATGAGGTTCAAGCCCATGATGAGCATCGAAACAATCCCGGATTGGGAACAACGTATCGCCCGGCAGGACGCGTTTTGGGATTGCGCGATTCTTGATCGTCCCGTGGTGTGCATGGCCGTCGGCAAAGAAAAGCCGGAATGCCCGTGGCCGTCAGAAAAACAATATGCAAACTGGCGTGAACGCTGGATGGACACCGGCCGGGTTGTTGAACAGGCCATTGCCAATGCGCGCAACACGGAGTATCTCGGCGATGCGTTGCCGACCGCGTGGCCGAATCTCGGCCCCGAATTGTTCAGTTCCTTTTTCGGAATGGAGATGGATTACACGGCGGACACTTCGTGGGGCATTCCAAACCTTCACGATTGGAAGGACGCCGATTTGCTAGTTTTCTCGAAAGAAAATCCGTACTGGAAAAAACTGGTCGAAATGACCGACGCGCTGCTCGATGCCGGGAAGGGCCTTTATTACACCGGGATCAGCGACATGCACCCCGGCGGCGACGCCATCGCGGCCTTCCGCGATCCGATGCAACTCAACATGGACTTGTTGACGAACCCGGACGACGTGGCGCAGCTGCTTGCGCGTGTCAACACGGCCTACGCGGGCGTGTTCGACTTCTTTCACGACAAACTCCGCGCGGCGGATCAGGCGATAACCAGTTGGCCCGGCATCGTGTCGTCGCGGAAATGGTACGTGCCGTCCAACGATTTCTCATGTATGATCTCGAAGGAAATGTTCGATACGGTGTTCCTGCCGGGCATTGCCGAGGAATGCCGCCACCTCGAAGCGTCAATCTATCACCTCGACGGTCCCGGCGCGCTGCGCCATCTCGACAGCCTGCTCGAAATCAGGGAACTCAACGCCATCCAGTGGGTCTTCGGCGCGGGCAACGGCATCGCGTCCGACTGGATTCACGTATACAAACGATGCCAAGCCGCCGGAAAGGGCATTCAGATTTTCGCTTCCGCCGAAGAAGTCGATTTCCTCGCATCAAATCTCCGCCCCGAAGGCGTCTGGCTGGGCGTATCCGTCCGTGACCGCGAAGAAGCCGATGCCGTCCTCAAGCGTGTTGCGAAGTGGACGTAAGACATACAGGCCCGAACAGATACCGGACTTACCGGAGTTGTTTTTCCTTCTTCTGCATCCCGTCTTGAGCCTACTCCGAACTTTCGGTATGGTAGCGGTGTCCAATCGTGGTGGATGAAGAGCACCGGCGGATGTCCGGGAAAGGAGATGGTCATGAACGTCATGAAAGTCCACTGCGTCGTCGCAATGGCATTGCTGGCGGGGGGGCTCCAGGCCCAGGAACCGCCGTCGTTGCCGAAACTCGAAAATCCGTTGGCGGGCGTGGCCGCGACGGAATCGTCGCTCGCCGATCAAACCGGCATTGCCGTTACGATCTACAACAACGACCTTGCGCTGGTCCGCGACACGCGCAAGATCAAGTTGTTGCCGGGTGAGCAGTCGTTGCGGTTCATGGATGTCGCGCAGAAGGTCCGGCCGGAAACGGTCAGCCTGAAATCGCTTACGGCGCCGGGTTCGCTGGCGATACTCGAACAGAATTATGAATTCGACCTGATCAGCCCGTCGAAATTGATGGAGAAATACGTTGGCAAGCCGGTACGGCTGGTCAATTTCAACAACCAGATTGGGTTCACGGAAAAGGACGCGGAACTCCTGAGCGTGAATGAAGGCCCGGTATTCAAGGTCGGCGAGGAGATCTATCTCGGTATGCCGGGACAGGTCGTGTTACCGAAGATTCCCGAAAACCTGATCCCGAAGCCGTCGCTCGTGTGGCTGCTGCAAAACACGGGAACGGACCACGAGGTCGAGGTGACGTATTTGACCGGTGGCATCCAATGGCGCGCCGACTATGTTCTCACATTGGCGAAGGACGAAAAAACGCTCGATGTCGAGGGGTGGGTCACGCTGATCAACCAGTCGGGCGCGCAATACAGGAACGCGCAATTGAAAGTCGTCGCGGGCGAGGTCAATATTGTTCAATCGCATGAGATGGCCATGGACATAGCGGGTGCCGGCGCCAAGATGATGCGCGCGGCGCCGGCGCCGATGCGCGAGGAATCGTTCGCGGAGTATCACTTGTATACGCTGCCACGGCGGACAACCATCAAGGAAAACGAATCGAAACAGGTCAGCCTGCTGACGGCCACGGGCGTGTCCGTCAAAAAGATATATGAATATCGCGGGAACGTCGCCTTTTACAGTCAGCAGATTCCGCCGCAAAAAGAAGAAAAGGTCGGCGTGTTCCTCGTGCTGCGCAACAGCGAGGCGAATCATCTCGGGATGCCGTTGCCGGCGGGCGTCATGCGCGTGTACCAGCAGGATCAGGACGGCATGCTCCAATTCGCGGGCGAGGACAACATCAAGCACACGCCGAAGGACGAGGACGTCCGGCTGCGTCTCGGCAACGCCTTCGACATCGTCGGCGAACGTGTCCAGACGGATTTTCGGCAACTCGCGCCCTCGCTGACCGAGGCGGCCTTCAAGATTGCGATTCGCAACCACAAAGAGATTCCAATAACGGTGGACATCGTCGAGCCGATGGCCGGCGATTGGGAAATTACCGAAAAATCCCAGGAGTTCGTGAAGAAAGACGCGCAGACTGCGGTGTTTTCAGTGCCGGTCGCGAAGAACGGCGAAACCGTAGTAACATACCGCGTGCGCGTGAAATACTAGCCATCCAATCTCTGCGTTTCCTGCGTTTTTTGCGGTTTGGAGTCCAGCCGCGAAGAACGCAAACATCGCAAAGGAGAAAGGTTCGCTTGTGCCGATTTACACACGGAGTTATCGAAGTTACGAGGGCGAGGTGCGGCGTCGTTTCCGCTGGTGGGTTATCGCGGTCCATGAATTACGGATCCTGTCGAAGAACAAGGCGTTTCTCGGCCTGACGGCGCTGGCGGGCCTGCATTTCCTGTTGCGCGTGCAGCAGGTGGTCGCCTTCGACACGCTGAACACCCCCGGCCAGACCAGCCCGATCGTCACCCTCATGCGCCAGATCGAAATGTTCAATGTGGATCCCGGTATGTTCTTCGATTTCATCCGCTTGCAGGCGCCGGCGGTTTTTCTCGTTTCGATACTTGCGGGCGCCGGCATGATCTGTGGCGATTTCAACAACAATCTCATGGAGGTTTACTTCTCGAAACCGCTGACATGGCGCGATTATGTGACGGGTAAAGCGATGGCGCTGATCATCGCGGGACTTTGTTTCACGGCCGTGCCCGCCGTTTTTCTGGTGATCCTGCACCTGTTGATGTCGCCGACGCTGGAAACTTTCCGGGAGATGTACTGGATACCGGTTTCCGCCACGGCATTCTCGCTGGTGCTGGTCTTGCCCTGTGCCTTGGGAGTGCTGGCCAGTTCGGCGGTGTCGCGCAGCGAACGCTATGCCTCGATTGCGATCTTCATGATCGTCTTCGGCGATCTGATGCTCGGCCAGCTGATGCAGGAACTGATGCACCAGCGACAATACGCCCTCATCGCCTTTCCTCTGGCCATCAACCGGATCGGCGAATCGTTGTTCCAGCAGCGGTTCCAATTCATTCCCCTGCCGTGGCACTATGCGGCCGTTTACGTCGGCGCGGTGTGTCTGGGCGCGCTGGCGATCGTCTGCCGGGTCGTGCGCCGTGCGGAGGTGGCCGCATGAATCCCGTCATCGAGGCGCACGGACTCTCGAAATGGTTCGGCGAAGTCGTCGCCGTCAACAACCTCGACCTTGCCGTGGAACCCGGTGTTACGGGACTGCTCGGCCCGAACGGCGCCGGCAAGAGCACCTTCATCAAACTGGCGCTGGGCCTGTACGCGCCGAGTCGCGGCACGCTGCGCGTGTTCGGCGAACCGCCGCGAAACAATTTCAACATCCTGCGCCGCATCGGCTACTGTCCGGAAGTGGACAAATTTTACGAAACCATGACCGGTTACGAATTTGTCTATTGGATGAATCGTTTTCGGGGCATTCGCCGGGACATCGCGTCCAAGCGCGCCGAAGAAGCCTGCGAACGTGTCCGCATGACGGACCGAATGGACGATCTCATCGCCGAGTACAGCAAGGGCATGCGGCAGCGCATCAAACTCGCGCAGGCGCTTGCGGCCGATCCGGAATTACTTTTCCTCGACGAACCCATGACGGGCCTCGATCCGGAGGGCCGCGAGGAACTTTTCGCCCTGATCCGCGAAATGGGCCGCGAGGGCAAAACCATTATCTTTTCAACCCATATCCTTTACGAAGTCGAACGCGCGACGAACGCCGTCGTGTTGTTGTACAACGGCTGCGTGCTGGCGCAGGGCGACATTCATCAAATTCGCGGACTCATTGACGAGCGTCCCCACACCGTTACGGTCGCCTGCGCCGTCCCCCACCTGCTGGCGCGACATTTTGTCAATGAGTCCGCCACACTCGGCATGGAATTCGACACCGACGGCCCCATACCTAGTTTCACCATCCGCACACGCGATCCGAATGCCTTTTACCAGCGGCTCAACGAGGCTGCCCTCGAAGACGGCATTGCCATAGACAGCATTCAATGTCCCGACGACAACCTTCAGGCGGTCTTCAACTACCTCGTGCATTGAAATCCTCGATAAAAAAACCGGCGCACCGTTTTCATTCATGGCATGGTATAATTTGATGGCAGGCAACCCATATCCGAAGGAGTAGGACGATGAAAAGTATTGTGCGAGTGATGATGGGCGTTTTGGCAAGCGTGGTGATTCTGCTGACGTTGGCCGGTTGTCCGGTTCCCAAATTCCGGCTTCATCTCAAAAACACGGGAACTACAAACACCATTGTCGGCGTGTATTTGGTCCCCCAAAATTCGACGGATCCCGGTTGGGGAGCGAATGTGCTCAATGCCGATCCGGCAACCGGCCAGCCTATTCCCCTGGCCCCCGGACAGGGTGTCTGGCTCGAGCGCGAATTTATCGCCGGCCCCACATACGATTGGATGGTCCAATTTGAAAACGCAGTCGGATCGCCCGAAAATTTGCCCTTGGGTCCCGTTACGGAAAGCGGCAATCAACTGATTTTCGAACAAGGCATTTGGACCAGCCCCAGCGTAAGCGAAATTTCCGCCTTTGCCTCGCTTGAAGAAGGCTTCGACGGCATACCCCACTACAGCATCGGCTACAATTGGGGGCCACCGCAGGAGTGAATGCCTTCACGCCTGTTACAATTGTTTTTCGAAGCGGATATTGTCGAGGTAATATGCGCCTTCTTTTGTCCCGGGCGACATGAACCACATGCGTTCAATGGACCGGAACATGCGATAGATACAGGGCACATTTTCGAATCGTTGTGTCTCTTGTCCGGGGATCGCAATGGACAGGGTATAGGTCGCGGGGAGTGATGCTTCCTTGCCAAGCGCACAGTCCACCTCGATATGGATCCATTCGCTGTGTGGGATTTGCGTCAGGACCTTCGGATCGTCGCCCACGCTGACTTCCCCGTTTCCGTTGAACATGACGCGGGGACCGATATGCCGAAAGGTCTGATCGCTACGCCAGTCGAATTGGAACGAAACACCGGGTTCCATGCGCAAATCGAAGGAACAGACGATACGGCCCTGCTTGAGACGAGGAATATAGCAAAATTCCGGTTGCCACGCTTCCTGTGGACCGTCGGAGTCCGTTACCTTCAGGCTTTTAGATCCGCCCGCGGCCGTCTCTTCCGTTACGCGGATTGAGGCTTTGCCTTCAGCCCCATAGACGGCCATGTCCGGCGGCTGCAAATCGGTTTCCAACGATTCGAAGTCTTCGCCAACGGCCTTCTCCTCGAGGGCCTCGGAAATGGCCAAAGGCGCGCGCTGAATGGCGCCGGGCCGGGAGGTCCATTCCGGTTCGCCATACAGGCCGGCCAAGGTGTAATCGAAAGGACGAAATCCCAATGCCAGCGCGGGCGATTCGGGCTTTAGCCGGAAGTTGCCGGAAGCCGGATCCTCAAAGAGCGGATCGGCAACCGCCGAATACATGTCCCGGCCACGCATTTGCCATTCCTCAAAAGTGCCGCCGCCAAAATCCATGACATGGCCGCCCGTGTCCCAGTAACAATTGCCATCCTGCCAGATGGGCGCGCCATCCCAGTTCATGCCGAACGGCTGGCCGGTATTCATCAGAAGGATGTTGCGCTCGAACAATATCGGCTGCACATTTTGCACCCGGCTCAACGAAACTTGGCATTCGTTCCCAAATGCGAAGATATTGTTGACGACACGGTTGAAGTTTCCGTAATACTGATCGAAACAGCCGCTGGTCGTGTTGTATACGAGATTGTTTTCGATTACAACGCTCGAACTGCCCTCGTCGTTGTGAATGCCCCAGCCGCCGTACAGATACGAGGCAACGTCATGAATGACGTTGTTGCGAATCATGCTGCTCCACGAACCGCCCAATATATAGATGCCGGCCATGTTGCTGAATTCGCCCTTGCCGAGGTGGTGTAGATGATTGAATTCGATCGCATTGTGGAAAGACACCCCGTCTTCCGTATTGCCCCATTGCCATCCGACGGTAATGCCTGAATTCGACATGTCCGATATGTCGTTATGGCTCACATTGTTGAACGTGCTTTGGCCGATCCAGACGCCCACGCCGGACCGAACAAGGTGACCGCCCGAATGGATGAAGTTATTGTCCACGGTGTTATGGCTCACATCGAGTTGGTCGCTTGAACGCTGTTGCTCGCCAACCCGCACGCCGCCCGCACCCAAATCCATGAATTCATTTTTCACGACGCGGTTGCCAAACGAACCTATGCGCAACCAGAGTCCGTAGGTGTCCACATGCGCGATGGTGCATTGCTCAAACACACAGAACCGGGCGCCGCGCGTCTGAATCGCCGCCGGCACGCCCACGGCGCCCTGTACGTCGCCATATCCTTCCGGTCCGATGGCAAACGCCGCGTGTTCAAATCGAAGTCCCCTGAATTGAACGTTGTCGAGGTATTGTCCCGTGGCGGGATTTCCGTCCAAGGCCACCAGTTGGCGCAACTTGGGCGCGACCACCTGGGCGGTGGCCATGTCTTCGCCGGCCATCGGCCGGTAATACAACAGCCCGTTTTGGCGATCAAGATACCATTCGCCGGGAGCGTCCAAGCCTTCCTTGGTGTTGAGCACATAATAACGTTGCCGGGGTCCCCAGTTTTCAAAGGGCCACTGGGCCGCGTTGCGGAAGGTCACGATTCGTTTTTCTTCATCTATGCTACTGATGTGATGAAAAGACGTTTCCCATGCGTGCAACACGACGACCAGCGCTTCGTCAATATTCTGCCAGCGGACGACGTCACCCTTTTTAAAACGGAACCCCGTGGTGCTGCGCACGATCTTTTCACCCGTGGCGGGGTTTTCGGTGGCGGGGGCCCGGCCATTGGTGTAAAAGAATCCCTCGTTCGGCGTGCGCGCCATGCCCCGTCGCTGGCCGTTCACCCACAGGCTGTTGAACCGCCAGTCGCTGGTCTGTACTTCGGGCACGGAAGCGACCCAGCAGTCGCCCTCCTGTTTCCATCCCGTAATGGTTTTTCCACCGCTCAAGACCGGATGTTCGTTCGGGTATGCCTCGTAAACGACCGGCGCCTCAAACCGTCCCGAATCCTGAAAGTCCAACGAAAACATTTGCGAAAGCGAGTACGTCCCTTCCCGCACCTGGATTGTGGCAGGCGCCCCCGCATACGCCGGATCCTTGCGCATCGCGCGCAGGGCGTCGCGCGCTCCCTCCAGCGTTGCCTTGGGCCCGTCCGATTTGTCCGAACTGGGTTCCGGCAAGGTTCCCGACCATGCATCGTCGCCATTCGTGGCCACATACAGCATGATGGGCTTGGTTTCCGTCTGACTTGACGGCGCCGCGGAAGACGCCGATTCTTGGGCCGTGGCCATTCCTGCCGCCCACAAAGAAACGGACAGTGCAATAATTGCCGGTAAACACTTCATCGTAATCTCCTCGGGGGAATCACCCGCCACATGTTTCGGGAAAGAGGCCCGCGCCAACGTGCCGTAGTTTCACCTGACGCAAGAAGGGTACCACGTTTGCCGCATCAAAAGATAGTCGCGTGACATCCTCTATGCACGGGAGATGCAGCCGGATGCGTTTCATTCTATGCAGGCCGCGTTTCAGTGGAACCGGCCGAGGTCTGCAAGACGTTTACGACCGCATGGTACAATGCGGATCGCACTGAAGTCGTCGTGTCCCATGGAGAAGCACCCACTTGTTCGGAAAACCAGCAGATTGGCGGATTCGGCCTGGCCAACATTGCCCACGCGAAGGCCGGCGAGCCGCGCATCTGGGTGAAATTCACCATAGACATGGACGACATCATGACCGTGTCCGCCGTGGATCAGCGTTCGGGACGCTGGGGGTGAAATCACCATTGATCGCTTCGAACCCAAACCGTACCAGCCCGAAGAGACCAAAGGAGTCAAATCGCTGGCAACCAACGACGATTGCCGCATTTACCTTGCCCAAGGCGACAAACCGCTGTTGGTCTCTTTTCCCCACGGCCAAGGCCCTGTGGTCTACGCGTCGTTCCGCAATGGGCGTCCGTTTTCGGAACAGGAACAGCGGCTGATTTCGTTCATTATTCTGAAAACGATATCCCTGGCTACCCATTCGCCGCTGGTCGAACTGGCCGATTCCACGAATGTGCGGACAAAGAAACGGCAACTCGCTTCCTTGCGCGCATGCGGCATGATCCGGGGGCGCGCCCGATTGTGAACTTGCGGCGTTGCGCGGTGTCCAATAAGATGAAGGCAAAAGGAACCGATTCTCTTTGACGCTGTTTCGGGAAGCGAGAATGCAGACGGACGCGGGTCTTGTCGAAGAATGCCGCGCGGGCGACGCGTCGGCCTTCGACGAGATTGTGCGGCGTTACAAGGACCGTGTGTACCGCGTGGTCTACCGTTTTCTGGGCAATCACGAGGATGCGCTGGACGTGGCGCAGGAAACCTTTATACGCGCCTATGGCGGCATTCGGGAGTTTCGCGGATCGGCGCAGCTATGCACATGGCTGCACAGCATCGCCGCGAATCTCGCGCGGAACCGGCTGCGCGACGGCTCGCGCAAGGGACGCAACCAAGGCGTGCCCCTGAACGGCATGGATCCCGCGGACGATTGCTCGCCCCGCACCTCCGCCGAGCGGCAGGAACTCGAGGACACGCTCCAGCGCTGCCTGTTGGAACTGCCGGAACCGTACCGGATGGCGTTCGTGCTGCGGACCTTCGACGATTTGAACTACGAAACGATCGCGCAAACCCTGGGCATACCCGTCGGCACGGTCAAGTCGCGCATCAATCATGCGCGGCGGCTGCTCCGGGAACGGCTCGAGGAACTCGCGATCGTGTGAGGCACGGCTATGAATTGCACCGAGATTCACGATGAGTTTTCCGCGCTGCTGGACGGCGAATTGTCCGGCGAGGCGCGTGTTCGCATTGAGGCGCATATCGCCAAGTGCGAGGATTGCCGGCGCGCGCTGGACAAGATGAAACGCGTGGACGCAATGTATCGCGCGCTCGATCCCCTGACTGCTCCGGCGGGATTCGAGAAACCCATCCAGGCCGCCATTCGGGAAAAGCATCCCGGACAAGTGCAAACCGCCCGCCCGGCGTGGCGCTGGCGGCTGGCGTGGGCCGCTGCGGCTGCCTGCGCTGCAATCGTCGTTGCCGTGGGAATCCTGCGCAGGGAGCCGGACACGGAACGTTTCAACGTGGCTTCGATCGAACAGAAATCCGAACCTTCGGAGCCTCGGCGGATTGTCCAGGAGCACGATGCCGGAAAATGGCAAACCGCCCCAACGATGGATACCGCCGTTCCGATGGCCTTGCCTTCACCGTCGCCTACGGAATCCACCGGCGATCAGGGACCCGAATCCATGCCATTCAAGGATCTGGCCGTATCCATTCCCCAGCAATCCGCCGTAAAGGAATCGCGGAAAGGCGAAGCATCGGAATCCGCGCCGGTTGCGCCGCCGCCGCCCGCCGCAATGGAATCGGGTGAGGTCAAAATGCCGGCCTCCGAACCGGCGGCTGCGCCGCCGCCTGCCGAGAGGGAATCGCGTAAGGCCAAAATGCCGTCCTCCGCGCCGGTTACGCCGCCGACAAGCCCCGTCGAAATTCCTCCGCCGTCTATTGCCGCAGAAGGCAACCAGGACGATTTACCGGTTCAGACGGCCCTTGTCCCGCCCGAGTCCACAGCGCCCGCATCTGTGGATAACGAAGAGGCAATTGATGCCGGCCACGACCCGACGCGCAAAAAAAAGGCAATCGCCGATGAACTTGTAATGCCCACAAACAAGTTAGGGTTTGGGCCCATAACCTTTGGTCTCGGATTGAAAAAGACGGACAAGAGACATGTGGGGATGGCGGCGCCGCTGGAGAACGACAAACGGGACATGGCCGTGCCGGAAAAGACGAAAACCGCAAAGGACGTTTCCCCGGATCGCGGCGATCGGAAAATCGTAGCGGAACGCGCTTTTCTTAGGATCGGCGATGCTTGGGTGGAAGACGGATATCCCCAAGACGCGCCGACGCGGATTTTGCGCCGCGGCTCAAAGGCGTGCAAAGCCTTTTTCGACAAGCATTCCGAACTCAAGCCCCTGCTCGAACTCGACGGCCGCATCGTTTTCACGTTCGATAAACGCTGGTACCGCATCGAGCCCGCCAAAAAGAGCGATTGATTGCTTGTAAAACGATAGAAAAACCCTCCAAATCAACCCACAGGGGTATACATTTCTTTTTCGCAGCGTACACTGTTTTTTACTGCAACTAACGCGGCAGACCAAGGGGATATTTTAGAAGGGGGATATATTGACGAAAAAAGTTCTTGACAAGCCGTACTGTATGCGCTATTATATTTGTGAAGAAAATAACAGCGTTATTGAAATCACATTCAGCGAAAATCGGAGAACCGGTCCATGAGTCAACAGCCGATTAGTGGAAAAACCATCGGGCGTCTCAGCCTGTATCGCCGCGTCCTGTATGGATTGTTGGCGGAAGGCGAACGGAGCATCTTTTCTCATCAGCTTGCGGCGTTGGTCGGCGGCACGGCCGCGCAAGTCCGGCGCGACATGATGGCCGTGGGGTATACGGGCAGTCCTACGCGCGGCTATGACGTTCAGGAACTGTCCGAAAGCATCGGGCGGTTTCTCGAATCGCCGCAGGGCCAGCGGGCGGCGTTGGTCGGTGTGGGCAATCTCGGACGCGCGCTGCTGGCCTATTTTTCAGGACGCCGCCCGAAACTTTCGATCGAGGCGGCGTTCGACACGGATCCCCTGAAATATGGCCGGGTCATTCACGGGTGCCGCTGTTATCCGATGGATGATTTGGTATCGAAAATACGAGAGTTGGGCATCACGATTGGGATCGTCACGGTGCCGGCCGAGTCTGCGCAGGGGGTGGCGGACAAGCTTTGCCAAGCGGGGGTATTCGGCATTCTGAATTTCGCGCCGACTCGCCTGTGGACCCCGTCGGTGGTGTACGTGGAAGACATTGACATGACCATGTCGTTGGAAAAGGTGGCGTTCTTCGCCAGACAGCGAGCAATGGAGAAAGGCAGTATATGACGACCACAACAGCGGAAGTGAAACCGGATATCGAGGCCATTTTGGCGCGCTATCCCGACGCGGGGCGGGATGCCCTGATCCCGTTGCTTCAGGAGGTGCAGGAGGTCTACGGGTACTTGTCCCGGGAGGCCATCCAGGAGGTGGGGCGGCATCTCAAATTGCCCACCAGCAAGATCTTTGGCGTGGCGACTTTCTACAACCAGTTCCGGTTCCAGCCGATGGGCAAGTATCACATTCAGATTTGCCGGGGCACAGCCTGTCATGTCAAGGGCTCGGCGGCGGTGCTGGATGCCTTGCAGCAGGAGTTGAACCTGTCCGCCGGGCAGACCTCTCGCGACGGATTGTTCAGCCTCGAAGTGGTGGCGTGCATTGGAGCGTGCGGCTTGGCGCCCGTCATGAGCATCAACGGCGTTTTCTACGCCGGTCTGACCCCCGCGAAGACGCGCCAGATTATCGAGAAATACCGGAAAGGAGGACCAGAGTCATGACGCGTCTGATAGACCAAAAATGCTGTGACCGGTGCTGGCATGGCGCGGAGCGGGCTTGCCCGGAGCTCGTGGCGTGCCTGACCGATGGTCCCTTGTGCCATGCCGATGAGTCGGGCGTCAACATGCGCGTCGCCGCCATGGCGCGGCTTAGGCGTTTGCACGTCGAGACGCCGGTCGTTTACGCCGGCGCCGGCACCTGCGGTCTTGCCGCTGGGGCCGCGAAGACGATCGAAGCCATTGAGGCGTATGTTCAGGCCAAGGGTCTGGATATCGAACTCGTTCGCGTCGGCTGCATCGGCCTTTGCGCCATGGAACCCATGATGGATATCCAGATGCCCGGAATGACGCGGGTTTCGTTCGGGGCCGTTACGGGCGACAAGGTCCATGAAATACTGGACAAAGTTTTCGCGGGCGTGATTCCGAAAGAACATCTTGTCGGCCAATTCCGGGAGGATTCGTTGAAGCCGTGGGCGGATGTCCCGTTTATTGACGAGCATCCCTTCTTTGCGCCGCAGACCCGGTGGGTGCTCGCGGAATGCGGCGTGGTGGATCCCTTGCAAATAGACGAATACATTGCGCGGGGCGGTTACAAGGCGCTCGCGCAGGTGCTGCGTTCCAAGACCCCGCAGGACGTGTGCGCGACCGTCGAGGCCAGCGGCCTGCGCGGACGCGGCGGGGGCGGATTCCCCACGGGCAAGAAATGGCAGTTCGCGCTCAAGACCGAAAGCGAACAGAAGTATATTGTCTGCAACGCGGACGAGGGCGATCCGGGCGCGTTCATGGATCGCGCGGTGATCGAAGGTTGCCCGCACAAGGTGCTTGAAGGACTGGCCATCGGAGCGTACGCCATCGGCGCGAGCAAGGCGTACATCTACATTCGCGCCGAGTACCCGCTGGCAATCAAACATTTGAAAGAGGCAATCAGGCAGGCCAAGGAATACGGCTTGATCGGCCATAACATCCTCGACAGCGGCTTCAATCTCGATGTGCATATCAAGATGGGCGCGGGCGCGTTTGTCTGCGGCGAGGAAACCGCGCTGCTGCATAGCATCGAGGGCAAGCGCGGCATGCCGCGTCCCCGTCCGCCGTTCCCGGCGGTGAAGGGCCTCTTCGGCAAGCCGACCGTCATCAACAATGTCGAGACCTTTGCGAATGTTCCGATGATTTTGAGCCGCGGTGCGGACTGGTATGCGGCGGTGGGCACGGCGTCGAGCAAGGGCACGAAGGTATTCGCGCTGAGCGGCAAGGTAAACCGCACCGGCCTCGTCGAAGTGGCCATGGGCACGACGCTTCGGAAGGTCATTTTCGATATCGGCGGCGGCATTCCAAACGGCAAGGCCTACAAGGCCGTCCAGATCGGCGGGCCGTCGGGCGGTTGCATTCCGACGCAGCATCTCGACATCGAGATAGACTACGAATCGTTGAAGACGGTCGGCGCGATGATGGGATCCGGCGGGCTGGTCGTCATGGACGAAAACACCTGCATGGTGGACGTTGCGAAATTCTTCATGGATTTCATTCAGCGCGAGAGTTGCGGGAAGTGCATTCCCTGCCGGGAAGGTACGTTGCGCATGCTCGAAATCCTTGAACGCATCACCCGCGGGCGCCGCTCGGAGGAAGGCGCGGATCCGCTGGAACGATTCAAGGGCGTGATGTATCTGAACCGCCTTGCCGAAGTCATCAAGGACACGAGCCTCTGCGGACTTGGCCAGACGGCCCCGAACCCGGTGCTGAGCACCTTGCGCTGGTTTCGCGACGAGTACGAAGCGCACATTTACGAGCGGCGTTGCCCGGCCGGCGCCTGTACGGAACTCCGGACCTTTGCCATCGATCCCGAAAAGTGCACCGGGTGCGGGCGCTGCGCGAAGAAATGCCCTGTCGAGGCCATTGTGGGCTGGCCCAAACAGGCGCATTTCGTGGTCGAGGACAAGTGCATCGGCTGCGGGGCCTGCGTGGATTCATGCGCGCATGATGCGGTTCTTCTCCGCAAGTATGAACCATTGAAGGCCAAGAAACGGGCGGACGGCGGCGCGCCGCGCGGTATGTTCGCCCCGGACGTGTTCGACGGTTGGAGCCGCGGCAAAAGCGTCATCAAGATGAACTGAAAAGGAGCGGTGAATCGCATGGCTACGATAGAAGTGAACGGACGGAGCGTGGAAGCAAAACCTGGCGAGATGCTGTTGGACACATTGAAACGCGCCGGCGTGAAAGTGCCGACGCTGTGTTATATGGAAGGCCTGTTTCCGAGCGGCGCATGCCGGATGTGCGTGGTCGAGGTGGAAGGCCAGCGCAATCTGATTCCGAGTTGCGCGTGCCCCGTCGCGGACGGCATGAAAGTGCGGACACACTCGCCCCGGGCCATTCGTGCGCGAAAGACCATCATCGAATTGCTGCTGGCGAATCATCCGGACGACTGCCTTTACTGTGTGCGCAACGGCAGTTGCGACTTGCAGGGATTGGCCGAAGAATTGGGCGTGCGCCAGCGTCGCTACGTGGGTCGAAAAAACCAGTGCTTTGAGGACACGTCGAGTCCGTCCATCGTCCGCGATCCGGAAAAGTGCATTCTGTGCGGACGGTGCGTGCGCGTATGCGAGGAAATTCAGGGCGTCTCGGCCATTGACTTCATCGGACGCGGCAGCAAGACCCGCGTCGGCACGACGTTCAACGCCGGACTGAACGTTTCAAACTGCATCAATTGCGGACAGTGCATTATGGTGTGTCCCACGGGCGCACTGACCGAGCAGAGTCATATCAAGGAAGTGCTGGATGCCTTGGCCAATCCGGACATGATCGTTGTCGGGCAGCATGCGCCCGCGGTATCGGTCACGCTCGGCGAGGAGTTCGGCCTCAAGCCCGGCGCCGACGTTGACGGATTGATGACGGCGGCCTTGCGACAACTTGGGTTCCAGTACGTTTTCGACACGTCATTCACGGCCGACCTGACCATCATGGAAGAGGGTTCCGAACTGGTAAAACGCATCAAGGAAGGCGGCGTATTGCCGATGCTGACCAGTTGCTCGCCGGGCTGGATCAAGTTCGTCGAACAGGAATATCCGGACTTCATCCCAAATCTGTCGAGCTGTAAAAGCCCCCAACAAATGATGGGGGCGCTCGTCAAGAGTTTCTTCGCCGAACGCCGGAACATTGATCCGAAAAAGATTTTCAGCGTTTCAATCATGCCGTGCACGGCAAAGAAATTTGAAATGAACCGCGAGGAAATGGTGCATGACGGGATTTCGGACATAGACGCTGTGTTGACCACGCGGGAACTCGCGCAAATCATTCGCATGCGCGGCATCAATCTCAACCGTCTCGCGCCCGATGCCGCCGACACACCGTTTGGCGAACGCAGCACGGCCGGCAAGCTGTTCGGCGCAACGGGCGGCGTCATGGAAGCCGCCATCCGTTCGGCGCATTTCCTGATCACCGGCAAAGAACTCAAGGATCTGAAAGTGCAGCCGGTTCGCGGACTCGAAGGCATCAAGGAAGCGAAGATCAAGATTGGCGATTTGGAGGTCTGCGTGGCCGTGGCAAGCGGTCTGCAGAACGCCGCCAAACTTCTCGACGATGTGCGGGCCGGACGCCGCCATCTGCATTTCATTGAAGTGATGACATGTCCCGGCGGGTGCATCGCCGGCGGCGGTCAGCCCTACGGGACGAATCTGGAGGCGGTTCGCGGCCGGTTGCAGGCGTTGTATGCCATCGATCGCAATGAGCGTCTGCGCCTGTCTCATGCCAATTCGCAGGTCAAGCGTTTGTATGACGAATTTCTTGGCGAGCCGTTGGGCGAAAAAAGCCATCACCTGTTGCACACGCATTACGCAAAGAGGGAAATGGCGGTATAGTAGTCGGCAGTCGGCAGTCGGCAGGCAAGGCCATGAGACAGAATCTCGACAAAGCGTTTATCACGACCATCAAGGAACGGTGCCGTGTTTGCTATACCTGTGTGCGCGAATGTCCCGCCAAGGCGATTCGAATAGTAGAAGGCCAGGCGGAGGTTATTCCTGCGCGGTGCATCGGTTGCGGCAACTGCGTGCGTGTGTGCAGCCAGCAGGCCAAGCGCGTGGTCAACACGACCCAGGACGTTCTGAATTTGCTGGACAGCGGCGAGCCGGTGGCGGCTTGTCTTGCGCCCAGTTTTCCCGCGGCTTTTCCCGACGTGGCCCCCCGCACGTTGGTTGGAATGGTCCGCAAAGCCGGATTTGCCCATGTGCACGAAGTGGCGTTTGGCGCGGATCTTGTGGCCCGGAAATACCGTGAATTGGCTGAAGGATCCGACGGGAAACGCTATATAGCGACGACATGTCCGTCCATCGTGGGATTTGTCGAACGGTATTACCCCGAACTGGTGGATTCGCTCGCACCCATCGTCTCGCCGATGGTGGCCATCGCGCGTGCGCTCAAGAAAATGTACGGACCCCAAATCAAGATCGTGTTCATCGGGCCGTGCATTGCCAAGAAGTGCGAAGCCATTGACGAAAATCTGCCGAATGAAGTTTCGGCCGCTTCCACCTTCATCGAATTGCAACACATTTTCGATGCGAAGCGCATTGTGCCCGACCGTGTCGAGCCGGACGATTTCGATCCGCCTCACGCGAATCTCGGCGCTCTTTTTCCGCTGGCGGCGGGCATGTTGCAGGCGGCGGGCGTCGAGGAAGACCTTGTCGAGGGCAAGGTGGTGTCCGCGGCGGGCCGAGAAAGTTTTGTCGAAGCGCTCCATGAATTCGCAAGCGGCGCGCTCGATTCGCGACTGCTCGAGATCCTGGCCTGTCCGGGCTGCATCATGGGACCGTGCATGGTGACCGATGCGCCGCTCTTCAACCGTCGCAGCCGTGTGAGCCAGTATGTGCGCCAGTGCTTGTCCCGGCGTGATCCGAGTCAATGGGAAGCGGCCATGGCGCGTTTTGCGGACCTAGATCTTACACGCCGGTTCACGGGACATGATCAGCGGGCGCCGTTGCCCTCGGAGACCGCCCTTACCGAGATTCTGGCCAAGATGGGGAAGTTCAAGCCGCAGGATCAACTCAACTGCGGCGCGTGCGGATACGAGACCTGCCGCGATCACGCCATCGCCATCTACAACGGACTCGCCGAGAGCAAGATGTGCCTGCCCTACACCATAGACGAACTGGGCAAGACCGTGCGCGATCTGGCCGTCACGAACGAGCGGCTGGCCAAGATGCAGGAGGCGCTTGTTCAATCCGAAAAACTGGCCAGCATGGGCCAACTGGCCGCCGGCATCGCGCATGAACTCAACAACCCGCTTGGGGTCGTACTCATGTATGCGCACCTGCTCCTCGACGAAATCGAGGAGGGCGGCAAGCTCAAGGACGACCTGAACATGATTACCGAACAGGCCGACCGCTGCAAGAAGATTGTGGCGGGGTTGCTCCATTTTGCACGGCAGAACAAGGTGCTGCGCGAACCCACCGACATACGGCAATTGGTGGATGACGCCCTGCGCGCGCTTCGGATCCCGCCGGGAATCGAAGTGCATGTGGAACATACCATGAACGATATGATCGTCGAGGTGGATCGCGATCAGATGATTCAAGTGCTGACGAATCTGATCAGCAATGCCTGCGCGGCCATGCCCGACGGCGGGACGCTTTCGATTCAAACCGCCGCCCGGGGCAGCGACCGCTTCGATATCAAAGTTACCGACACCGGCTGCGGAATTCCCAAAGAGAATCTGGGTAAAATATTTGAACCGTTTTTTACAACCAAGGGCATGGGCAAAGGGACGGGTCTTGGCTTGGCGGTCACCTACGGAATTGTCAAGATGCACCAAGGCGACATTCGGGTAAAATCGAACGCCGATCCCGCTGCCGGGCCGACCACGACCACATTTACCGTCTCGCTGCCCAGGCGGGCCGAGGAACAACATTCTGTCGCGTCGCAACGAAAGACCAATGGAAGGCGAAACGATGAGCACGAAGAAGACAATCATGGTGGTGGATGATGACAGCGATTACCGGTTCCAGCAACGCGTCCAACTGGAAGCGTCCGGTTACGCAGTGATCGAGGCGGACAGCGCCGAACAGGCCATGGAGGAACTGGAGAAAACGAGGCCCGATTTGGCCCTCGTCGATCTGATGATGGAGGAAATGGACGCGGGATTCACGCTTTGCTATCACATCAAGAAGAAATACCCCGACGTGCCCATTATCCTGGCCACGGCGGTGACGCGGGAAACCGGTCTTGAATTCGACGCCTCCACGAGCGAGGAGCGCTCGTGGATCAAAGCGGATGTGCTGCTGGCAAAACCGATTCGCTTCGACCAACTCCGGCGCGAAATCGAGCGCCTGCTCGGCGTTGCAAAGTAAACATCGCCGGGCGCGGGCGTCGTGCTTGCGCCACGCAAGGGCCATCCGCGATTGGAAAGGCAAGACATGGAAACATTGCAAGTGCTGGTGTGCGACGATGAGCCGGGTATGCGCATGAGCATTGCGCGCGCCTTGCGCGATTTCACGTTCACAGTGGCCGACGTCAACGCCGGGGTGCGCCTGGAAACGGACTTGGCGGAGACCGGCGAGGAAGCCGTGGCCAAGATTGACGCCGCGCCGCCGCATATCCTCCTTCTCGATCACAAACTTCCCGGCATCAGCGGCCTCGATGTGCTCGAACATATCGCGTCGAAAAAGATGGACATGTTGACGATCATGATTACCGCCTATGCCTCCATCGAGACCGCCGTGCGTGCGACTCGGCAGGGCGCCTACGATTTCCTTGCCAAACCGTTCACGCCCGCCGAACTGAAAAATGCTGTTCGCAAGGCCGCCGAACACGTCATTGTCGCCCAGCACGCGCGCACGCTTGCCCGGGAAAAGCGGCAGGTCCGTTTCGAGTTCATATCCGTCCTCGCGCATGAATTGAAGGCGCCGCTCGGCGCCATCGAGGGATACTTGCAAGTGCTGCACGACGGCAGTGCGGGCGATGATCCCACTGTTTACCGGCAGATTATCGATCGTTGCATAACGCGGACGGCGTACATGCGCAAGATGATCCTCGACTTGCTCGATCTGACGCGCATCGAATCCGGCCAGAAAAAGCGTGAACTGGTTGAAGTGGACGTCGTCGCCGCTGCGCGCACGGCCATCGAGACGGCCATGCCGGACGCCCGGTCGCGCGACATCAGAATTTGTCTCCTTGCGGACCAGCCCGTGACAATGCAGGCCGATGCCGGTGAAATAGAAATCATCCTCAACAACCTCGTCTCGAACGCCGTGAAATACAACCGCGACGGCGGATCGGTCGAAGTCAAGATTGGCGAAGCGGACGATACCGTCATGGTGTCCGTTTCCGACACCGGCATCGGCATGAGCGAAGAAGAATGCGCCAAGATCTTCAACGACTTTGTACGCATCAAAAACCGAAAAACACGCGATATTCTCGGCAGCGGTCTCGGCCTCTCCATCGTCAAGAAACTCGCGGTTGCCTATGGAGGCGACGCCACCGTGATCAGCCGTCCCGACGTCGGTAGCACGTTTACGGTCACGTTGAAAAAAGCGTTCGTGTCCGCTGAAACGACGCGGGACCGTTGAAAAGCGAACAGGGCGTAGGGGGTCAGGCGCCCGCGTCTTCGGGGTATTGCACGCCCACCAACGTGAGACCGTGCGGAGGAGCCGTATAGCCGTTATAGGGACCGCGCGAGGCAAGGCGTTCCTCGATTCGGGATTCGGGCAGATGCCCGCGCGCGATATCCACCAGGGTGCCTGTAATGTTGCGGATCATCTTGTAGAGGAATCCGCTGCCCGCAAACTCGATGCGCCAGAGATCGCGGGCATCACGGGGAGCAATCACACCGCCCGGCAGAATCTCGATGGATTCGATTTTGCGTATCGTCGAGGTGGGATCGGAACCGAGACATTGGAAACCCGCAAAATCCCGTTCGCCCACAAGGCGGGCGGCCAGTTCGGCTATGCGGGCGGGTTCAACGGTCCCCGGAACGCGCCAGGCATACCGCGCGCTGAAGGGATCCGGTTCCCGTGCAAGGCTTATTGTGTAAGCGTAGCGTTTGCCGACGGCATCGTGCCGCGCACTGAAACGGGGCGGCGCCTGCGCAATGTGTTCGATGCGAATGGAGGGACTCAAGATGCGTGACAATGAATGGCGGAGGGTTTCCAGGCCCGCCCGGCCGGGCCAGTCGCAACTGAAAACCTGGCCGAGCGCATGGACGCCCGCATCGGTTCGCGCCGCACCCTGAATCGCCACGGGCTGTCCGGCTAATCGCGACAGCGCCTCTTCGATCACACCCTGGACCGTTCGCGCATTGGCCTGTTTCTGCCAGCCGGCAAATCCGCTCCCGTCGTAGCGGACAATCGCCATGATGTGTACCGGGGATCGCGGGGGCGGCGGATTGGATGAATGTGAGTCAGATTCGGGCATGGGTGTTCGCCCCGCGTATTTCAACGATCCGAAACGAATCGAAGCAGGTGGTAGTTTTTCTTGCCTTTGCGGATCACGGCGATGCGCGTTCCGCAAAGACACTGCGGGGTAAGTTTCAAGTCCGAAGCGTCCACGCGCGTGTTGTTGACGTAGAGTCCGCCGTTGTCGATCAGGCGCCGGGCCTCGCCCTTGCTGGAGAAAACGCCGCACGAAACGAGCACATCCACCAGCAGACGGCCGGCGTCGAGTTCGCCGCGCGGGATTTCCGCCGACGGGACTTCGCTGAAGACCTCTTCCAGCGTGGCGTCGTCGAGGCCAGCGAGTTCGCCGCCGAACATGGCCTGACTCGCTCGGATGGCATTGGCCAGCGCGGTTTCGCCATGCACGAGCCGTGTCACTTCTCCGGCCAATCGGCGCTGCGCTTCGCGTTTTTCCGGTTCGCGGGCAATCTGCTCCTCGCACTCGGCAATCTCGCCGGGGGTCATGAAGGTGAAATAACGCAGCCAGCGCGGAACATCCGAGTCGGCTTGATTGATCCAGAATTGGTAAAATTTGTAGGGACTGGTCCGGGCGGCGTCGAGCCAGACATTGCCGGACTCGCTCTTGCCGAATTTCGCGCCGTCGGACTTGGTAACGAGGGGAAAAGTCAGACCGAAAGCGGGCTTGTCGCGCAGGCGCCGGATCAAATCCATGCCCGCGACGATGTTGCCCCATTGATCGCTGCCGCCGATTTGGAGGGTGCATCCGCGCGTATCGGACAAGTGCAGGAAGTCGTAGGCTTGAAGCAGGCTGTAGGAAAATTCGGTGAACGACATGCCATGTTCGCGGTCCTCGACGCGCTGGCGGACGGATTCCTTGGCCAGCATGACGTTGATGCTGAAATGCTTGCCGATATCGCGGAGGAAATCCAGCAGCGGCAACGTGCAAAGCCAGTCGCCGTTATTGACCATTTCGGCGGCATTGTCGCCGCTGAAATCGAGAAAGCGTTCCAGTTGTTTGCGGATTCCTTCAAGGTTTATCGCAACTTGTTCTTTGTCAAGGAGTTGGCGTTCCTGTGTCTTGCCGCTGGGGTCGCCGATAAGTCCGGTTCCTCCTCCGACCAGCGCGATGGGCTTGTGACCGGCGCGCTGGAAACGGGCAAGGCCGATGATGGGCAGCAGGCTGCCGATGTGGAGACTGTCGGCGGTGGGGTCGAATCCGCAGTAAAGCGTAACCCGTTCGCGATCAAGAATTTGCGACAACTCTTCATGAGTCGTCTGATGCACGAAACCCCGCCACGTCAATTCCTCGAAAAAAGCCACAATTCCATCTCCTCAACTGTTGCGCATGAATGATTCTTTCGTCCATGAATCGGGAGCGGACGGCGGGGACGCCGTCCCTTCCCCTATAAACACTGTTGCGCGTGAACGATCCTGTCGGCCTGAAAAAAAGAAAGACACCACGATCATCAACCAATGCCCTAGCATACCAAGGGTATGATTCTCCCCGCAAGGGGATTTGCCGGATTCGCCAACCCGTGGTAAAATGCCGGTGGAGAAGTGGAACCTGTCGTTCGTGTTCTCCGGTACGTGGCGTGGACATCGCGTAACCCCGATGCGCGATGTCCCGTTTCTTGGATTGCGTGGAAACCGCGCCGTGAGCGCGAGTTTTTTGAAGGGTGAAACGGGCCTGCCAAGCCAGGTTAGGCAGTTACTCTTGGGGAAGGAGTGACTTGAGGCAGATTTCTAACGGTATGCCTGACAAGCCCGTTTCCGGGAAGAATGAGGACGCGTTCCGGTGCGGAATGCGTCCTCGGCTCTTTGTGTTCAAAGACATCAGAGAGACGGGAGCAGAAGACTTATTGGCTGCAGTTACTCTTGGGGAAGGAGTGACTTGAGGTAGATTTCTCAGTGAGCGCTCCTGGCCCGTCTCTCTGAAGACCGAATTCATATTTACAATCCCACCGCCGACACTTTCATCGGCGTTTGTTTTCCGCCCGAATTATCAGGGACGATTTTCACGTGCAGCACGCCGGCATTCACGATGGGTGCGCCCGGCACGTCAATTTCGTGGGATCGCCGGTTGGGGTTGGCAAACACGCTTCCGTCAACATGGACGGAGAAAAGTTCGCGCATGGTTTCGTTATAAACATGCACATCGTAACCACACCGATCCGCATCGTCCCCGACGGGATTCCATGTAAGGCAAAACGAACTGACCGCGCGTGGCTTGCCATTCTTGGTGGTAATCACGGCAAAGACCTGCTCACCCGGCAGTTCCGCGATTTTGAGCGGCTGCACCTCGCGTGTGAAACTGTCATAGGCATCGGTGTCCGGCATGATTGCTTTTGTCCACCCGAGCACGCGGTTCGCGTCCACCGGGCGGATGGTGATGGCGCTTTGGCCGCGGGTGAAACAGGTTTGTTCGCCGGGTTTCAATTCGCCTTGTCCACCCGTGCTTTCGACTTGTAACGCGCCGGACTGGAGGGTAACGAGGGTCTGGACGCTGTCCACGCTGACTTCAAAGACGGTTCCGTAGACCGTGATGGTTCCGCTTGGGGTAAGCACCCGGAATTTTCGTTCATCCCGGCCCACGTCGAGGGCGATGCGACCGGTTTCGACGCGCACTTTCCGGTCGTCGCAGATTTGAAAGCGGGTGTTTTCATCTATCCGAAGTTGCGTCGGCCCGCGTAGCGACACCATTAGTCGGCTGTTTGGGCCTGTTTTATAAAAGGCGCCGAATTTTACGAAGTCTTTGAGCGCAACGCTTCGATGAAACAGTCCATGGCCCGCTTCACGGAAAACGGCGCCTTCCGTTTGGGTGATCATGCCGACGGCCCCATCGAAACTTTTTTCTCCCTTGGGCCACGCCGAATAGAGGAGACCGGCCAAGCAGACGAGGATGAAGACGGCGGCCATGCGCATAAAGGGCCCCAGCCATGCCCGCTTGGGCCTTGCATCGGCATTACGCCAATTGATGCCCTCAAGATTCACACGGAGCGGCTCCATTTCGGGGAGGTTTTCCATAATCCGTTGCCGGATGCTGTGGCGCAGGCGATGTTCGGAAAATCCCTCGAAAAGGAGCGCGGCGCAACGCTGGTGTTTGCGAAGAATAACGGCGCACAGGGGACATTCCTGAAAATGCTGGTCCAGAATGACGCGCTCGGAGTCGCCGAGTTCGCCATCAATCCACGCTTGGATCATGGACTCTACTTGTTTGCAGGACGCCATGCGACCGTTCCTTCATCTTCCTCATCGGTGTTTGCGAGGGCTTCGCGCAATTGCTGGCCCGCCCGCTGGAGAATCCCGCGAATTTCATCGCGCGACTCACCCGTGAACACGCTGATTTCGTCGTAACTCAACTCTTGCATGTAGCGCAGCACCACCGGCAGGCGATACCGCTCCGGCAGCGCGTCGATCGCCGCTTGAATGCGATCGAAGCGTTCGGAACGTTCAAGGTTTCCGCGGGGACCCAATCGGAGATCCGCCATGTTGGCGGTGCGCCGGTACGGCAACGGCGTTTCGGCGCTTAGACGCCTCGCGTTCTTCCGCAACCAGTTGGCAGCGGTGCGGCAGGCGATGGCCTTCAGCCATGGCCCGAACTTCGCGGCTTCCTTGAGCCACGGAAGGCTTCGGTACGCGGCCATGAAGGTTTCTTGGGCGATGTCCTCGGCGGCGCCGTAACGCCCGGCATAGTAGTATGCCGTCGCGTAAACGGCGCCTTGATAACGATCGACCAATTCGCCGTAGGCGTCGGTATCTCCTTCAAGGCACCGGAAAACCAATTGGGCATCATCCTGCAACCTGCTGTTCCTTCCCCAAGATATGGTGCCGGTTTGGTTCTGGCGCTACGATTAAACTGTCGTATAAATGTGGCGGAATGGGATGGCTTATGCGCGTTATGTTCCATATTGGAACACGCCTCCCCAATTGGGCTGTTATAGGCTGAATAAGGCCACGATCAGAATCGCGATGCCGATGGCCGTTTTGGCGAAAACGCCTCCAATTCGTCCGAGGGCCGCCCCGAAGCCTGTTCGCAGCGAATCGTGCGGGGTTTTGTTGACGATCAGCAATTCAAACAGGGCCGCTCCCGCAAACGCGCCGAGGACGGCGCCCGCCAAGGTTCCGACAAGGGGAAACCACGGTGTCCCAACGACGGCCCCCGCAATACACCCCAGCAACGAAGCGAAAGCGGCTCCGCGTCCTCCGCCAAATCGCGACGCCCCGTAGCCGGCGGCCAGCATTTCAAGCAATTCGCCCAAGGCGGCCAGGATCGCCATGATCAGAAGGGCGCCGAATCCGAAACGTTCGAATCCTGAAATTGCCCAAGCGGCGGCAATGGTCCCGAGAATAACCCAATTGCCAAAGAGGCCGACAAGATTCAATGCCAGCCCCACGGTTATTCCCAAGGCGAAGAGTGTCCAAGCAATGATTGTCATGATGGGGTAAGTTTACATGGAAGGACGCGGATTTTCTACATGGATGGACGAAGTGGACAGGGTTTTATGAGGGTTTTTCGATTCCGCGTCCAAGGACAGAGACGTGAAAACCGGCTTCGGCCCATTCGGCATGGTCTAGGAAATTGCGGGTATCGAACAGGACGCGCCGGCGCATGAGTTTGGCCGCCTGGCGCGGGTTGATGTATTTGAACTCGTCATGGTCGGTAAGGACGACCGCGCAGTCGGCATCCTTGAAGCATTCCTCGATGCCGACGAGTTCGGCGGGGCCGGATTTGACATGGGGATCATAGACGGCCACATGGACGCCTTCTTGTTGGAGCAGGTCCATCACGTGGATGGCGGGGCTTTCGCGGCAGTCGTCCACATTGCCCTTGAAAGCCACACCGAGGGCGGCGACTTTGGCGCCGGCATTGGAGCCGATCAACATGCGGATTGTTCGGACGACGTGTCCGGGCATCGCATCGTTACGTTCGCGGGCGAGCCGGATGATCTTCGCCTCGTCGGGAAAACGTTCGACAAGGAACCACGGATCCACGCTGATGCAGTGCCCGCCGACACCCGGCCCGGCTTTGTGCAGATTGACGCGCGGGTGCCGGTTGGCCAGTCGAGCGACTTCCCCGAAATCAATGCCGAGCGACTCGCAGAGGAGCGCCGTTTCGTTGGCCAAGGCGATATTGACGTCGCGGAAGGTGTTTTCGATGACCTTGACCATTTCCGCAGTGGTAATGTCGGCCAGGAAAATTTCGCCGGTGACGAACGAGGCGTACAATTCGCGGGCGCGCTGGGCGCATGCGGGGGTGTAGCCGCCGATGACGCGGTCGTTGCTGACGAGTTCGTGCAGGATTCGGCCGGGAAGCACGCGTTCGGGACAATGCGCGAAGTTGAAATCCCGGCCCGCCTTGAGTCCGGTTTTTTCGAGGATCGGACGGAGAAGGTCGCGGCTTGTGCCGGGGGGCGAGGTGGATTCGAGGATGACGAGGCAGCCGGGGCGGAGAACCGGCACGATGGCCTCCGCCGCCTCGCAAACGTAACGCATGTCGGCGCGTTTGTCTTCGAGTAGCGGGGTCGGCACGGCGAGAATGAAGGTGTCCGCCGGTTCGGGAACAAGCGCCGCGCGCAGATTTCCGGAATTGATGGCGGCGCGGACGACGGTGTGCAGGCCGGGTTCCTCGATGTGGATGTTGCCGCTGTTGACGGTTTCGACGACCTTGGCGCCGACATCCACGCCGAGGACTTTGAATCCATTGGTGGCGAACATGCTGGCCGTCGGCAGGCCGATATAGCCCAGTCCCATGACGCAAATCGTTTTCATCGGGTCGAAACTCCGTGTGTTATTCTGATGTTTGCAATGCAGCCAAATGGTCCGCGATACGTTTCGCGGCGAGTCCGTCGCCGTAAGGGTTCGCGGCCTTGGCCATTTTAGCATAGGCGGCGGGATCGTCGAGAAGCCGTTGAGTTTCGCCGCGAATGCGATCGTAGGAGGCGCCGACGAGCATGGCGGTTCCCGCTTCGACCGCTTCGGGGCGTTCGGTCACTTCGCGCATGACGAGGACCGGTTTTCCGAGGGCCGGCGCTTCCTCCTGGATGCCGCCGGAATCGGTCAGCACAATGTGGGCCTTTTTGAGCAGATGCACAAAAGGCCGGTATTCGAGCGGATGGATAAGATGGACGCGATCCTGTCCCGCCAACACCGCGTCCACGGCACGGCGGACGTTGGGATTCGGATGGACGGGGTAGACGATTTCGACATCCGGGTTGTCGCGCGCGAGGTCGCGCATGGCGGCGCACATTTGGCGGAACGGTTCCCCGAAACTTTCACGCCGGTGGGCCGTCACGAGGATGAGACGGCGGTCGCGGCCCGCGCGTTCGAGCAGCGGATCGGCAAAGGCATAGGGTCGCGCGGCGACTTCGAGCAGGGCGTCAATGACGGTGTTTCCCGTGACAACGATGTGATCCGGGGGAATGTTTTCGCGCAGGAGATTTTCGCGCGCAAGAGCCGTGGGCGCGTAGTGGTAGTCGCAAAGGTCATCGCCGAGGCGGCGGTTCATTTCTTCGGGATAGGGGCGATGCTTGTCGTGGGTGCGCAATCCGGCTTCCACATGGCCGACGGGGGTTTTCGTGTAATACGCGGCGAGGGCCGTGGCGAAGGAGGTTGTCGTGTCGCCGTGAACCAGAACAACGTCCGGACGCGATTCTTCCAGAATGCGGGTCATGCCGCATAGGACCATGCTTGTGATTTCGGCCAAGGTCTGGTTGGGTTTCATGACGTTCAGATCGTGGGCGACGGGCAATTCGAAGACTTCGATAACCTGATCGAGCAGTTCGCGGTGCTGGGCGGTGAGGCAGACGGCGGGCTCGAAGAGAGCGGGGCGCGCCGCCAATGCTTTGTAGACCGGCGCCATCTTGATGGCTTCGGGGCGCGTGCCCATGACAACCAGAACTTTCACGATACCTCCTCTTCTGGGAAATAAGGCCATTATCGGGGGTACGATACATGAGCGGATGCCGGGCAATCCAGCGCGGGCAAGCGGGAGGCGCTATCACTTTGGCAAGGGCGCCAACTGCCATTCGTCCCAGATCACGGTAAAGGGGAAAGCGTCGTCCGAAAGGGCGGCGGAGGCATGGGTAGCCAAAATAATGCCAAGGTTTTCACCCGGGGGCGTCTCGAAGACCCCGTAGAGATCTTGAAAGCCTGCTCCCGGAAAGACGGCGATTACGCCCGATGTAATGGGCGTGACGGAGGTGTAACCGTCGGGATGCGGCAGGATCTGCCAAATGGAAATGACCGCCAATCCGTTGCTGGACAGGTTCATGGCTCTTACGCGGAGGCCGAATTTGGTTTTCGGCTTCATGCCGCCAATGCCGACGTAGAACATTTCCGGGAGCGCGCCGCCGGCATCCTTGCGTTCCCACGTCTGTCGCACGGCGTAGCGTCCCTTGGCGACCTGCTTTTCCTCGCGTTCGATGCGCGACGAACGCACGGCATTGTTGAATCCGACCGGTGTCTTCTCGTCTTTCCACTGTTCGAATCCGCCGTCGCCGAGAATAGAGTGGCGGGCCACCAGCGCCTTTCCGAGATACGCCGGAATCATTCCGGGTTTCAATGTCTGATAACGCTGGGCATCGTCCCGGTTGGATGGCAAGGTCAGGGTCATCAGAAACGGCAACGTCGTGATGTCATCAATCCGAGCCATCGAAATCAGCCGGATATTGGGGTCGGAACTGACGCAGAGTCCCATGAATTCGCGGCGCCCCCACAAATCCGTCGGGCAGGCGTCGAATACCGGAAAAAAGAAACTCAGCGGGGCCTTTTCGGTTGCGCCCATGATGTCCACTTGTTCAAAGGCCTTGCTGTAATCGTTGAAGTCCGCCACGGCCGTGTATTGGGGTGAAATGAAGGTCCGGATTCCGTTTCCCGCGAAATCGGCGCGGACGTATGCGGATCGCAGACAGCGTTTGTCCGCGGGAAGGCCGTCGAAGAGATCGGGGAAGCGATACAGGTCCACGCCGGCGCCCGGCGTCCTGTTTTTCAGGTGCGTGATGGGCAAGGGTGTTCGTGCCGCTTCGTCGTAACGGCGGAAGAGTTCGCCGAGGTGTCGCTTCTGATACCCGCGCACTGCCAGCAGGGGGATGATCGTCAGCCACAGGGCCAGTCCGGCCAAGACGGCCGACCGGGCCGCCGCGTCAATCCATGCGCGATCGCGCCACGCCGCCATGAGTTTTGCCCGAAAGGCGGGCCTTGTCGCATGAACGGCAAGTAAAAGACTCCGTTCGACGATCACGCCCAGTCCCATGACCGGTATGAAGGCCAGATGAAAGGTGTGGCGGGGATCGAATTGAAGGCTCGAATAGGCGCCGAGATAGAACAGAAAGAGCAGGGCCGTAATCCCCGCCCGGAAATGACGGATGGTCACGAGCAGTATCATGAGGGCGACATAGCATGGTCCGAAGGCGCGCAAGTGCATCAGGAGAGGCAGCAGCCACGGCAGGATGTTTTCGGTGTAGCCGGCCGGCAGCGGGCGGGCAAAGGCGCCGGTTTGGAGCGGGGCATACTGCGCGATGCGCAAGGTGGCGGCCAGCGCCCGCATCACGACATCCGCCGGAAAATGGCGCACATAGGCGGCAAGGTAGGCGCGGCAGGCTTTTGTGCAATCCTCGTTGCAATAGGGGATGTTGCGTTTGATGCCTTGGACCCGGTAGGCGTAGTCAACGGCCGTATCGTAGGTCAACGCATCGTTATATAATCCGATCAGGCGGTACGACGTGTTGCCGACGCCCAGGTAATCGTCGAAAACCGGCGCGAGACCCTCCATGATGTGCAGCGGCTGAACGTCCTGCTCGCCCGTTACGCTCCGTAAAACCGGCCATGCGGGCACGGCAAATCCCAGGAGCATGAGTCCGAGCGCCGCCAGGCGCAGGCGAAGATGCTTGCGGATCCCGCAGGGCAAACCGGCCAGAATCACGGCCATCGCGACGAGCAGCATCAGGATTAGATCGAACCGGAATCCGAGTCCGAATCCGATGTCCAGCCCAAGCAGCGTCGAGAATAACAGAAGCCGTTTGCGGTTCAACGGCCGCGTGGCCATGTAGCCCATGATGGCGAGGGCCGCCATGATGAAGGGGGCTTTGCCGTAATCGCGAATGTTGGGCGCATAACTCAGATGACTGGGCAATATGACGAACAACGCGATGCAGAGCGACGCGGCGGTCCGGCCCAGCGCAAGGCGGAACAGCGAATAGGCCGCAACGGCGCAGAGTCCGAACATCAGCGCGATGGGCAGGGCCAGCGCGCTCCAGCGGACGCCGAAGATTTTCCATGCGGCCGCGACGCTGTAAAAGAGGTAACAATGGAGGCGGTGGAATGCGCCCACGGGCGTTGTGCGAAGCGTTTTGGGGATATCTTCCGGATTCAGCGAGGCGCGTTCGAGGGCGAGGAATTCGCGAAACGCTTTCGTTTCCGGGGATTCGGCCCACTCTTTCGTTTCGAGGTTGGGAGCGACGAACCCGCGGCCCAAGGCCCACATCGCGGACGGGCCGAACCAATCCGCCGTGGAACCGGCCGGCAACGCGCCGAGCGCAAAGAAATACCATGCGCCGCCGCAGGCCGCCAGCAGAAAAACGCATGCCACAATCGTCGTCTCGCGCCGCTTCAGCGGAATCGCCAATCGCATGAATACACCTTCTGTCGCCTCGCGAGACCCTTTCCCGGCATCGCTTTGTGCGCCCATTCATCGAACAGGCGGAGCCTATATAACGAAATGCGCCCCCGTAAGCAAATTTATCGCGCGGCAGTGATTTCCAATTCTTTTCCGTTGCGAACGAGTGTCTGGATTGCGTTTTTGTCGCCGAAAAGCACGCGGGCCTTCCCGGCTTCCAGGGCGATTTCGATGAACCCGGTTTGATCGCGCAGCGCCAATTCAACGTTATCTGTTTTGAGACGGCTTCCCTGGCAAAGGACGATGCATTCGCAGCCGTCCGCCCCATGCGTTATATGTGCCAGGGCGGCGATTGCCTCCGCGTTGATGTCGGGGATTTTCATTTCTTTACCCGCTTCGTTGCCCGCGACCATGCAGAGGTCGCGTCGTCCGTCGGTGCATTCAATGGCCAGCGCGACGCTTTCGGGGGCGGGGACGCCATCGAGGCCATATACCGGCGCGCGCCGGATGCCCGCTATTTTCGAGGCGCCTTCATAGGGTTCGACGACGGCTACGAAGGTCGAAGCGAGCGGCGCGCCGTCGGACGCGGCGCGGCGGGTCATGACACAGGGGATGTACATTCCGCCTTCGCCGCCGAACTGGGCGACGTCAATCCATGCTTCGGCCAAGGAAGCCGATGCACCCTCGGTGAGATCGGTGTACCGAAGATGGACCGGGCGCGGGGTGGAAAAATACGTGTAGTAATCCTCGATGGCCCAGTCCACCGACCAGCCGGGATCGGGCGCGTCGTCGCGCCGGAAGCGGCGCATTTCGGTGGCGAACCCGTAATCGTCCGTGTCCTTGAGCGCAAGCCCCATCGTTTCGACGGTTCCGAAGAAGGCATGCGTGAATTTTGCATGATCCCGGCCTCCGGCGACCTGGAACACGTCCACGACATAGGAGTCCTCGTCGTCGAGATCAATCATGGCGATGAGGCGATCGTAGCGTCCGCCGTCAATCATGGCCGGATCGGATGCGTGGATTGCCCGGAAGCGGCGCCCGTCGGCCCAGAGGGTCGTTGTTCCGCTGTTGACCCGTTGCTGATCGTGTCCGTCCACGACGACCGTGTTATGCGCGGCGGTTTTGGTGTACCAGACGGCTTTCGGCGCGCTCCAGCCGCCGTACCCGACGGGGGGGTAGCCGAATTCGGGGAACAGGTCGAGTCCCTTCGCAAACAGGCCGATATTCATGCCGTCGGCGTGGCTATGGCGTTCACCGGCATCGTAGTCCATCCACACCGCGCGGGCCCGATCGCCGGTTCCCGAACGGAGAATGGCGAGCCGCCATTGTTGCTTGTTTACGGATCCGATGACGGGCCGCGCGCCTTCCCTGTCAATGACGTTCTGGATGTCTTTTTGGAAAGCGGCGGGGGCGTCGGCAAAAAGATCGTGGGGAAGATCCGCCACGCTGTCTCCGTTTTCGCGGTAAATGATTTGGGCAAAGGCGGGATCGCGCGTCAATTCGTAAAGGCGCCGGAAAAAGGTGAAGGCCGAAGGGCCGGCGCCCGGATTCTTGCTGAATGTCGCGCCCGCGTAAGACACACAGCGCTGGCCGAATCCGCCGCTGTCGCCGATTTGCGGATAGTAGGCGTCGAGGCACATCGTCTCGATGTGGAAACGGTACATGGCGTGCAGCGAGGGATGGCGATCATATATGGCCTTCAAAAAGTCCGGCTCGATGCGCGCGAATTGTTCGAGCAATTCGGCCATGGCGCGCGGCGCGATGGTGGAGTAGCCCGCAAGCCCTTTTTCGCCGCTGAGTCCATCCACGGACGTCGCCTTGTCGAGAATGGCGTCGAGGAGGCCCATGATTTCTTCGCGGTTGCCCGGCCATTCGAGGACGGTCTTGATGATGAGCATGGTGCGGTCGGTCGTCGGGTAATTCGATTCGATGCGTTCGCGGTGGGCGAGCGTGTCGCGAAAGATGCGATCCTCGATGTTGCGCTGGATGTCTGCCCAGGTCTTTTTCGGGTTTTCGAGTTTGTGTGTGGCGGCTTTTGAGGCCAGAAACGCGGTCAATTCGCTTTCCCGCCCACGGGCCGCCTCGAACACGCGATCGTAGGCGAGGGCAAGTTGCCGCACTTCCTCGCATGCGTCGTGCCATGTCGAGACCTGTCCGCGCACGGGACCGGCGCGTTCCTCGTAAACGTGCCCCTGCGTGCTGAAATCAAATGCGGGGAAGAGGTCCGCAATGCGGTCGAGCAGGACAATCGTCTTATGCGCGCAGATCGGATCGCCGGTCGCCAGGTACGCCTCGCTCAAACATTGCGCGCCCGAAACGATCCGCTGTTTCCATTGTCCGTATAGGAGATAGGCCCCGATGAACCGCCAGCGTCGGCCTTCCGAATCCAGATAACCTTCGCCGTCGTCAACGCCGAAGGAACGGAGCGGATCGTCCGGGCCGGGGTGTTCGGCGTTGAACAGGAGCGATCGGTCGGCCTTGGCCGGCTGGAAGACGCCCTGTTCGTCCAGTCCGCTGCGATAGAAGGCCGTGAAATCGTTTTTGGGAAAGAATTCGCCGCAGTGGGGACATTGCACTTTCCATGGGTGATCCCATGCGGCGATTTTCCATGTGTACATCTTGACGTCTTTCTTGCAGGACGGGCAAAATCCATCGGACCAGACCATCCATGAACGCGAAATCGCCGGGCCGAACATGAAATCCCAGAGTTCGTCGTCGGATGTGTTCATCCATCGCGCCGCGCCGTCCGCAAGATTTTTCTGAATGGCCGCCGCCCATGGAAACTCCGCCACGTTGGCTTTAGCCTTTCGGGCCAAGTCGGTCGGGAACAAGACGGATTGCTTTTTGGCCAACAAAGGATCCTGCGCGGCAGCCGTTGCGGCCAGGAGCAATACAAGCCCCGCGGAGATCGGCACGGTCAGGAGCGATGGTTGGATTTCCATGGGTTCTTCCTTATTTCACATTTGCCGGGCCTATTTTATCGGAAATGCCGGAGTCTTTCATGGCCGGAAATGTTTTCGCGCCGGCGGACCCTGGCAAGCGCGCCGTTCGCCTTTGCTTTCGGGCCGCAAAGGTGCTAGAGTACGCCTTTATTTCCATTGGTTTCCGGCGTCATGCCATACGTGTTTCCGCGCGACGTCGAACAAGGAGAAGTAACAGATGCCGACATACAGTTATCAGTGTAAAAAATGCGGGCATGTGCAGGACCTGTTTCATGCCATCAGCGCCAATCCGCGGGTGAAATGCGAGGCATGCGGGGGCGCCTGCAAACGCCTTCTGGGAACGGGCGCGGGGATTATTTTCAAGGGTTCTGGCTTTTACCAGACGGATTACAAGAAGGACGGGAAAAAGGCCGCATCTCCGGCGGAGGGAAAGGGCGAAACCAAGTCCGAAGCCAAGAGCGAGTCCAAGGCCGAAACGAAAACGGAAACAAAACCGGCCGCGAAAGCTTCGGGAGCCGCAAAGGAATGACCGCAAGGGCGTGCGCATGGCGCATGTCCAAGTATCGGAAGAGTCTGACGCAGGAGAAGGATTGATGAACACGGACGAAATCAGGCAGTTGAACGACAAACACATCATCAACACGTACGGCGCGCGCAAACTGGCGCTGGTGCGCGGAGAGGGTATGAAATTATGGGATGCGGACGGTCGCGAATACTTGGATTTTTTTGCCGGCATCGCGGTCACGAATTTGGGTCATTGCCACCCGGCCGTGACGGAAGCCATCTGCGCGCAGGCGCGTAAGCTTGTCCACGTTTCAAACCTATATTATATCGAGCCGCAGGTTGAACTGGCGGAATTGCTGTGCCGGCACTCGTTCGCGGATCGTTGGTTTTTCTGCAACGGCGGGGCGGAGGCCAACGAGGCGGCATTGAAAATCGCGCGGCGGTATTGGGCGGAAAAAGGCACGCCGAAACCCGTGCTGCTTTCGGCGCATCAATCCTTCCACGGGCGGACCCTCGCCACCATCACGGCGACGGGCCAGCCGAAGTATCAAAAGGGTTTCGAGCCGCTTGTGCCCGGCATTGTGCATATTCCGTTCAATGACGTTTCCGCGCTGGAGGCCGCGATTACACCGGAAGTGGGCGCTGTCATTCTTGAACCGATCCAGGGCGAGGGTGGTGTATGTGTGCCGTCGCCGGATTATCTCGCGAAAGTTCGCGCGGTATGTTCGGCCAAGAACGTGTTACTGATTTTCGACGAAGTCCAAACGGGTCTTGGGCGCACGGGGAAACTTTTTGCGCACGAACATTATAGCGTTACGCCGGACATCATGACGCTTGCGAAGGGTCTTGGCAACGGGGTTCCCATCGGCGCGATGGGCTGCACGGAGGAAGTGGCATCGGGGTTCGCTCCGGGATCCCATGCCTGCACGTTTGGCGGCAATCCGCTGAGCACGGCGGCGGCGGTGGCCACGATCAAGGCGTTGACCGCGCCCGGATTCATCGAAGGCGCAAAGCAGACGGGGGATTATTTCTTTGGGAAACTCAACGCACTGGCCGTCCGGTATCCCCAAATCGTGGACGTGCGCGGGAAAGGTCTCATGATCGGCGTCGAAATGCGCGATCCCGTGGCGCCGGTCATCGAAAAACTGATCGATGCGGGCATCGTGTGCGGTCCCGCGGGACCGAACGTGCTCCGGTTCATCCCCCCGCTTATCGTGACGGCCGCGGAAATTGACAAGGTCGTGACCATTCTCGACGGCATTCTGGGAGGTGCGTGATCATGCGGGATTTTCTTTCGCTGGCGGATTTGGACCGTGCGTCCATTTTGGGATTGATTGATCTTGCGGACGAGTTGAAACAGAGACAGCGCCGCCATGAACCCTACCGTCCGTTGGAAGGCAAGACGTTGGCCATGATCTTCGAGAAGCCGAGCCTTCGCACGCGGGTCACGTTTGAGATCGGCATCTTTCAACTGGGAGGCTACGGCCTTTTCTATCAGACACGGCTGGGCGAACGGGAAAGCGTGCCGGATGTGGCGCGGAATCTTGAACGATGGGTGGATGGCATCATGGCGCGAACGTACAGCCATCAGGTGCTTGTGGAACTTGCCGAGTATTCGTCCGTTCCGGTAATCAATGCGCTCAGCGACCGGGAGCATCCCTGCCAGATTCTGGCGGACGCCCAGGCATTGCGCGAGCACAAGGGTAAATTTGACGGCCTCAAGGTGGCCTTCGTGGGCGATGGCAACAATGTTTTTGCGTCATGGGCGCACTTTGCCGCGCGGATTCCGATTCATCTGACGCTTACCTGTCCGGAAGGCTACGAGCCGGATCCGGAAATTCTGGCCTTTGCGCAGCGCGAAACCAATGGATCTGTCATGGTCACGCACGACTTGGCCGAAGGCGTCGGAAACGCCGATGCGGTGTATACCGACGTGTGGGCGAGCATGGGCCAAGAAGACGAGGCCGAGGCGCGCGCGGCCGTTTTCGCGCCGTACCAGGTCAATGCGAAGTGCATGGCGCTTGCGAAACCGGATGCGGTGTTCATGCATTGCCTACCGGCTCATCGCGGCTACGAGGTCACGGATGAGGTCATTGACAGCCGGCAATCCATTGTATTCGATGAGGCGGAAAACCGCCTGCATGCGCAGAAAGCCATTATGGTGTCGTTGATGAAATAGGCTGAAGGCAGAAGACGATAGGTGATAGAATTGGGTTGGCATGGTCGTCTGTTGTATCCATGGAGCCATCCCGTTCATCGGATAGTGGCGAAATTCCCAGAAAAAAGCGAGGATGCAAAGCATGGCAAGCGAGGTGAAGAAAATCGTGTTGGCGTATTCGGGGGGATTGGACACGTCGGTCATCCTGAAGTGGCTCCAAGAAACCTACAAGGCGGACGTGGTCGCCTATATCGCCGATGTCGGCCAAGGCGAAGAGACGGAACCCGCACGGCAGAAAGCCGTCGCCACGGGCGCTTGCGCCGTTTACGTTGACGATGCGCGCGAGGAATTCGCCCGCGATTTCGTCTTTCCCACCATTCGCGCCAACGCCATTTACGAGGGTACGTACATGCTCGGCACGAGCGTGGCCCGGCCGTTGATCGCCAAGGGACAGATCGAAATCTACCGCAAGGAAAAGGCCGATGCCGTTTCGCACGGCGCGACGGGCAAGGGAAACGATCAGGTCCGGTTTGAACTGACGTATTTTGCGCACGAACCGAACGTGCGCATCATCGCGCCCTGGCGGGATCCGAAGTGGGATCTTACCAGCCGGACGAAGATGATGGAGTATGCGCAGAAACACGGGATCGCCGTTCCGACGACGGTCAAGAAGCCGTATTCCTCGGATCGCAATCTGTTGCACATCTCGTTCGAGGGCGGCATTCTCGAGGATCCTTGGGCCGAGCCGCCCGAGGATATGTTTGTGTTGTCTGTGGATCCGCGCAAGGCGCCCGATATCCCCACCTATGTCGAGATTGATTTCGAGGAAGGCACGCCGGTCGCCGTTGACGGCTGCCGCCTTTCTCCCGCCGCGCTAATGGCGCGGGTCAACGAACTCGGCGGCGCCAACGGCGTGGGCCGGGTGGACATGGTCGAGAATCGTTTTGTCGGCATGAAATCGCGCGGTGTGTACGAAACGCCCGGCGGCGCCATTTTGCACAAGGCCCACCGCGCCGTCGAATCCATCACCATGGATCGCGAAGTCATGCTGGCGCGCGATCAACTGTCGCCCAAGATTGCCCAACTCATTTATAATGGCTTCTGGTATTCGCCGGAAATGTCGCTCATGATGAGTTTTGTTGACAAAACGCAGGAGAACGTGACCGGCACCGCGCGCGTGCGCCTTTACAAGGGTAATTGCGACGTGGTGGGCCGCCGCGCGCCGAAGTCGCTGTATGACGAGAAGATAACGACGTTCGAGGAAGACGAGGGCGTGTACCAGCAGGCGGACGCCGGCGCGTTTATACGGTTGAACGCGCTCCGTTTGCGGGTCAGAAAGAACGCAGGGCTTTTTTAAACGTCACAATCGGCCGGTTCCTTTTCCCGTTCGTTTAGAATTATCCAGCGAGGGTGATGGCTGTGCTCAGTCGCATTTTGCAGTCCCTTTTCGGCACGAGCAGCGACCGTGAAGTGAAGCGGATGATGCCGGTGCTTCAGGCGGTCCGCGATCGCGAATCCGTTTATGCGCGCATGACGAACGACGAGTTGCGCGCACAGACGACGAAATTCAAGGAACGTCTGTCGCAAGTCCGCGAAGAATATCGCCGCGCCCATCCCATCGGCACCATGGAGGCCGACGAATATCTCAAGGCGCTCATGAAACACTTGGCGCCGGAACTCGAGGCCATTTTGCCGGACGCCTTTGCGGTGGTTCGCGAGGCCGCGAAACGCGTGGTGGGATTGCGTCCGTTCGACGTGCAAGTGATTGGCGGGATCGTGCTTCACCGCAGCGGCATTGCGGAAATGGTCACGGGGGAAGGCAAGACGCTCGTGGCGACCATGCCGGTGTATTTGAACGCGTTGACGGGCGACGGGGTGCATATCGTGACGGTGAACGATTACCTTGCCCGCCGCGACAGTGAATGGATGGGTCCGATCTTCAAGTTTCTCGGCCTGACGGTGGGACTTATTCAGCACGACATGTCCACGGCGGAACGCCAGGTCGGATACCGGGCGGATGTCACCTATGGCACGAACAACGAGTTTGGATTCGACTATCTTCGCGACAACATGGCGTTGCGGCCTGAAATGCGCGTGCAACGCCTGCTCAATTACGCCATTGTGGACGAGGTGGACTCGATTCTGATTGACGAGGCGCGGACGCCGTTGATTATCTCGGGTCGCCCGGAAAAAAGCACGGACCTGTATTACAAGGTGGACGACGTTGTCCGCCAGCTTAGGCCCGGCAAGCATTTTGAATTGGAGGAAAAGGGCCACCACGTCCTGCTCAACGAAGAGGGCATGGAAATGGCCGAGCGGTTGCTGGGCGTCCAGGACTTGTACGTGGACGATGCGCTCGGCATTGTCCACATGATCGAGCAGTCCATCCGCGCCCACCATTTTTTCAAGCGCGACAAGGAATACATGATTCAGAACGGGGAAGTCCTGATCGTGGATGAGTTCACGGGCCGCGCGATGGAAGGCCGGCGCTGGTCGGACGGCCTGCATCAGGCCATCGAGGCGAAAGAGCGGGTGTCGGTTCAGTTCGAGTCGCAGACAGTCGCGACGATTACCTATCAGAATTATTTTCGGTTGTACAACAAACTGGCGGGCATGACGGGCACCGCGGCCACCGAAGCGGGCGAATTTCACCAAATCTACGGCCTCGAAGTCGTTCAGATACCGACGAATCTGCCGCTCATCCGGGAGGATATGACCGATCTCGTGTTTGCGACGGAAATGGGCAAGTTCCGGCATGTCGTAAACGAGATTTGCCAGATTCACAGCCGGGGCCGACCGGTGCTGGTGGGTACGGTGTCCATCGAAAAGTCGGAATTGCTGGCCGGGATGCTCGAAGAGCGCGGGGTAAAAGAATATCAAGTTCTGAACGCGAAATATCACGAGCGCGAGGCCTCGATTATCGCGAACGCCGGCAAACCGGGCGCTATTACCATCGCGACCAACATGGCGGGCCGCGGCACGGACATCAAACTAGCCGAAGGCGTGCGCGAACTGGGCGGACTCGCCATCGTGGGCACCGAACGGCATGAATCGCGCCGCATAGACAACCAGTTACGCGGGCGGTGCGGGCGGCAGGGCGATCCGGGAACGACGCGCTTTTATGTGAGCCTCGAGGACGAGGTTGCGCGGCTTTTCGGCGGCGACAAAGTCAAGAAGATGCTCGACTGGTTCGGCAGCAACGAGATGGACGACGAACCGCTCAACCAGCGGATGGTCACGCGCACGATCGAACGCGCGCAACGACAGGTCGAGGAGTATAACTTCGAGATCCGCAAACATCTGCTTGAATATGACATGGTCATGGACAAACAACGTCGCATCATCTACAAAATGCGGCGGGATGTGCTCGAAGACCGCGACGTGACGCAGCAGATTCACGACATGTTCGAAAACGTCATCGGGGACATTGTCGCCGAATACGCTCCGGAGGATGTGCAGCCCGACGAATGGGACTTGGAAGGACTGGCCACGGCATTCCGAAAATTTTTCGGATTTGAGCCGGATATCACGGGCGGCAATGCCGAGGACCCCGCGCCGTTGGCCGAAAGCCTGCTCAAACAGGCCATTGACGAGTACCTCCGGCGCGAGGATCTCATCGCGGAGGAAATCCGGCACGCATTCCACGAGCAGATTGGCGGCGACGACTCGTATGTGGATTTCAAGAAATTGGCGCGCAAGCGTGTCCACGATCTTGAAATGATGGCGTTGTTGCGGGCGGTGGACGACAAGTGGATCGATCACTTGTATTCGATGGACTATCTGCGTGAATCCGTCCGGCTGCGGGCCTACGGGCAAAAGGATCCGTTGATCGAATACAAGACGGAGGGGTACGAGATTTTCCAGGCCATGATGAAATCCATTGAGGAGAATGTCACACAAACCCTGTTCCGTCTGACTGATCCGGAGGTTCGTCGGACGCGTCAGATACAGGCGCGGCGGGGCATGTTGACGGCGAAGAGCGATCCGTTTGCGCAATTGTCGCAATACAGTTACGTTGCGGCGGACAAGGAACAGGACCGCAGTTTCGCGTCGTACGATACAAGCCGTTTCGCGCTGGCCGGCCAGCCGTCGGAGGCGCAGGGCGCCGCGCCGGGCGAATCCGCTCCGAAACCCAAGCCGCGTCCGATCCGGGTTGGCCCGAAAATCAATCCGAACGACAAATGCCCTTGCGGCAGCGGAAAGAAGTATAAAAAGTGTTGCGGCGCCCAAAGCGACAATTGATTTCCGCGGCTATCGTGACGTTTTGGTGCGTCATGATGGCCGCGTTGTTTTACCGGGAAGGCTCCCTGCCGTTCCTTGGTTCGAAGCCCGCATCCCTGCCGACTCGCGTGCTACGCCCCAGTTCAACGTGGATGGGAGTGTATTCGGGCGAGACGCGCGTGGGGTTCGTCAATATCAACACGACGCCCGACACGCGCGACGGCCATATCGGCGTCGCCTTTTCGAGCACGGCGCGTTTGCATCTCAATCTTCTGGCGACGCCGCTCGACCTTTTCATTTCAGGCGTGGCGTGGATTCCGCAGGATGGCGGCAAGGCGGAGTTCGATTTCAAAGTTCGTTCGGGCGAGCACACCATGCGTGTTTCCGCGACAGTTGCCAATGGCCTGCTCGACGCACAAATACTTACCGGGGGGGAGGCGATCCCGTTCCAGTTTCCCGTGGGCAAGGATCTGTTGTTGTCGGGCGTCATGGGGACGACCACGTTGAACGTGCCGTTGCTGCGCGTGGGGGAGGAGGTCGTGATAGACGCCTTTGATCCGATGACGTTTTCGGTGGGCAAGGCGCGGGTGAAATGCGTCGGCGAGGAAACGATCAAAGCCGCGGGCGCGTCCGTGCGGACCAAAATCGTCGAAACGTCCACGAACGGCCTGACATCCAAGGCGTGGATTGACGACAACGAGGAGATTGTTCGTGCGGAAACGCCTTTGGGCTTCACGTTGCGGCGCATCTCGCCGCAGGAAGCGCTGGCGCCGGCCGGTGAAACGCCGCCCTCGGATTTGCTTCGAACGGTGGCGGTTCGTCCCGAGGGAATGAAACCATTCCGTGGCGCGAAACGGATGACCGTGCGGGTGTCGGGCGTGCCGGAGACGAATTATCCGCCCGTGGACGACGTGCAAACGGCCAATGGCGCGGAATACACGATTGCAAGCCCACCGGAGCCGCTGGACATGCCTTCGGGCGGCCCATTGGACGAGACATTGAAAGCGAGTCTGGCGGGCGATGCGTTCATCCAATCGGAACATCCACGGGTGAAGGGACTGGCCGGAAAAATTGTCGGGGATGAAAAAGATCCCTGGCGGCAGGCGAAACGCATCTACGACTGGGTCCACGAGAACATTCGCAAGACGGTGGTGTTGAGCGTGCCGTCCGCGCTCGAAACGCTGGAAACGCGCGAGGGCGACTGCAACGAGCACGCCGTGCTGTTTGCGGCATTGGCCCGCGCGTCGGGGATTCCGACGCGCGTGGCGATCGGGCTGGCGTGGAGTGACGAACTGGACGGTTTTTATTACCATGCATGGCCGGAAGTCCACGCGGGGCGCTGGATTCCGATGGATCCGACGCTGGGCCAGCCCATAGCCGATGCGACGCACGTCAAATTGTTGAACGGCAATATTGAAACGTGGCCGCAACTTCTGCCGTATATCGGCCAGTTGCGCATGGACATTGTGAGCATCGAATAGGACGCGCCCATGATCTTGACGGAAAACCTGACCAAACGATTCGGCGGCAAGGCGGCGGTGGATTGCCTGAACCTACGGATTCCACCCGGCGAATTCTTCTGCTTTCTGGGGCCCAACGGTGCGGGGAAAACGACGACGATCAAAATGCTGACGGGACTGTTGCATCCCTCGGAAGGACGGGCCGTTATCGGGGGGTACGACATCCAGCAGGACCCCGTGGAGGCGAAGCGCGTGATTGGGTACGTGCCCGACAGCCCGTTCCTGTACGAAAAATTGACGGGGCGCGAATTCATGCGATTTGTCGCGGGGCTGTACCGTTTGCCCGATTCGCATGTGATGAAACAGGGCGAACACCTGCTCGAACTTTTCGGCATCCGGCACGTCGGCGATGAACTGATCGAAGATTACAGTCACGGCATGCGGCAGAAACTTTCCTTCGCATCATGCTTCCTGCACGAGCCGAAAGTCGTCGTCGTGGACGAGCCGTGGGTGGGGCTCGATCCGAAGAATATACGCTTCGTCAAGGATTATTTGCGCGAGAAGACACGGGAAGGCGTCACGGTGTTTATGTCCACGCACACGCTGAGCATCGCCGAAGAGGTGGCCGATCGCATCGGCATCATCCACAATGGCCGCCTGCTGCACCTGGGATCGGTCCCCGAAATCATGGCGATGGCGCAGCGTCCCGGATCGCTCGAGGACGTTTTCCTCGAATTGACACAGGGGGATGAAACATGACCCCGGTCCGCTCGATTGCGTGGGCCAAGCGCCGCATCGCGGTGCATTCGATCGCGTCGGTTCGCAAGGAGTCCAAGCTCAAAGTCGGCGTAATCACTTTCTGCGCGGTCGGGTTCTGGATCGGTTTTTTCTTCCTGTTCAAGGAAGGCTTTCAATGGCTGCTCGATTTCGGATCGAGCGTCGGCGGGGCGGGCCGCGGGATCGGAAACATCATCCTCGTGCGGATGCTTGGCGTGCTGATGCTGGCCGTTTTCGTCATGCTGACGTTCTCGAACATTCTGGTGGCCTTTTCGACCCTCTACCGTTCGCGCGAGGTCAACTATCTCCTGCAGGCGCCGATTACGTTTCGCGCGTTCTTCATCTCGCGGTTTTTCGAATGCGTCTTGTTCAGTTCATGGGCGCTGGCCTACCTCGGATCGCCGCTGATGCTCGCCTACGGCTACACGACGCACGCATCGCCGTTGTTTTACGCCGCCTCGCTGCTCTTTTTCATTCCGTACATCGCGCTGCCGGCCGGTATCGGATCGTTGATCACGCTGGCGCTCGCGCGCATTTTCCCGCGCCTGCACTTGCGCACGATGATCCTGCTGGCCATTCTCGCGGTGTCGCTCTTGTTTCTTTACTGGAAAAACTGGCTCAGCGCGCAGCGCCTTTCGGAAGACACGATCCTGCCGGCGCTGCTCGACATGACCGCGCAGACGCAGTCGCCCTATCTGCCGAGTTACTGGGCCACGCGCGGGATTCTGGCGGGCGCGTCGGGAAATTACGGCGAATTCGCGTTCAATTTCCTGCTGCTCACGTCCAATGCCCTCCTGATCGTCTGGATTGCCGCAGAAACGGCCCAACGCATCTTTTACCTTGGCTGGTCGTCGCTTGAGGGCCGCGAACGCAGCCGCATGCGCCTGTTCAGCCAGCATCTGCTCGGTTTCGCGGACACGGCGCTGCGCGGTGTCCCGAATCCGTTTCGCGTACTCATCGTCAAGGATATAAAACTCTTCTGGCGCGACCCGGTGCAATGGTCGCAGTTCGTCATTTTCTTTGGAATCATGGCCGTTTACATCGCCAACCTGCGCAACGCTTCGTCCCATTATCAGCAAGAGTTCTGGCGCAGTTGGATCGCGTGCCTGAACATCGCCGCGTGTACGCTTATTCTTGCCACGCTTACAAGCCGCTTCGTGTTTCCGCTCGTGAGTCTCGAAGGCCGCCGGTTCTGGGTGCTGGGGCTGGCCCCGCTGTCGTTCCGGCAACTGGTCTGGCAGAAGTTCTGGCTCAGCGTAACCACCACGTCGCTTTTCACGGTAGGGCTTGCCATTTTATCGGGTTTCATGCTGCGCCTTGAACCGATTTATTTCGCCTTGTCCGTATACAGCGTGATCATCACGAATTTCGGATTATCCGGCCTTGCAGTGGGCCTCGGCACGTTGTACCCGAATTTTCAGGAGGACAATCCGGCGCGGATCGTGTCGGGCATGGGCGGAACGCTCAATTTCCTGTTGAGCGTCGTCTACATCACGCTAGTCGTCGGAGCGCAGACCGTCATCCTGCAATCGCGCGTCCTCGGCCTTTATACGAACGATTGGATGTTCTACACGGCGTTGGTCCTCGTGTTGGTTTTTATCACCGGGATTAGCGTCATCAGCACCTTGGTCCCGATGCTCCTTGGCATGCGCAACCTCAACCACGCGGAGTTCTGACATGCACAAATTGACCGTTCGCACCACCGCGCATAGCGTGTTCGTGGACATTACGCGCGAGATCCAGCGCATCGTCTCCGAATCCAGCGTGCGCAGCGGCGTCTGTCACATCTTCGTACCGCACACGACCGCCGGCATAACCATCAACGAGAATGCCGACCCCGACGTGACGCGCGACATTCTGCAAACGCTGGAACGCATCGTGCCCTGGAGAGGCCCCTACGCGCACGACGAAGGCAATTCCGCCGCCCACGTCAAGGCCGGCATGATGGGATTCAGCCAGACTGTCCTGATCGAAAATGGCGCACTGGCGCTGGGAACTTGGCAAGCGATCTATTTCTGTGAATTCGACGGTCCCCGCAACCGCGAGGTCTGGGTGCAAATTGGCACTACACAGTAAATGCGGGTATTATCCAAACATTCACGATTCTAAGTGGACCGCCTTCGTGGGCACTTGACTTGTGTTCGAGCCAAGCACGGGCCGTGTCGATGAGGAGTATGTACCATGAATTCGCTTACAGTAGCTTTGCTCAAACGCGAAGCGCAGGCGTTCGCACAGTTGGAGTCTCAATGCCGCGAGCCCAGCCTCTTTGGCGTGACCGATGGGAAAGCCGTCGGTACATACCTGGAGCACAAGTTTCAGACAATCCTACAAGAGAAATATGGATATGTACGAGGCTCCTCGGCTAAAGGGATTGACTTTCCCGAATTCGGCGTGGACATCAAGGTAACGAGCGTTCGCCAGCCTCAGTCGTCGTGTCCATTCAAGTCCGCAAGGCAGAAGGTGTATGGATTGGGCTATTCGTTGTTGGTTTTCGTATACGACAAGACGGACAACCTCAAGACGCGAACCGCAACGCTCGACATCAAGCACGTTATTTTCGTTGAGGCTTCCCGGACAGCCGATTACCAAACGACGTCCGGTCTGTTGAAAATTCTGGACAATGCCGGCAATCTCGACGACGTTATTGCATTCATTACGGAACGGTTCCTGCCGGTCGACGAGATTCAGGCCAATGAATTGGCGTCCGAGATTCTGAGAAGTCGTCCGGAAGTGGGATGTCTCACTATATCGAATGCGCTCCAGTGGCGGCTTCAATACACGCGGGCAATCGAGCAGGCGGGAACCGTAGCGGGCGTCGAGCGACTTGCATGAAGAACACACGAAATAGAGTGGAATTCGGCGATTTTCAGACGCCCGAGCCTCTGGCCAGCCAAGTCCTTGTTCTCTTGGCATCGGAGCACATACGTCCTAACGCCGTTGTCGAACCGACCTGTGGGCTAGGTTCATTCGTTCTAGCCTCTCAACGAGTCTTTCCCGCCGCGGCAGTATATGGATTCGATATCAATGATGGTTATGTGAGCGCTGTTCTGCAGAAGGCGCAAACACATCGTGGGACGTTGCATGTCGAAACACAGGATTTCTTCGCGATGGACTGGAAAGCATTTTTTCAGGGTATCGATGGGGAAATCCTGGTCGTCGGCAATCCTCCGTGGGTAACCAATGCCGCAATGGGTGTTCTGGGCGGCGGCAACTTGCCCGAAAAGAACAATTTTCAGAACCATGTGGGATTTGCTGCAAAAACGGGAAAGGCTAACTTCGATATATCCGAATGGATGCTAATTAAGATCCTCGAATCGCTTGGGGCGCGGCGCGCATGCCTTGCGATGCTGTGCAAGACGAGTACTGCGAGGAAAGTGCTGAAACACGCCTGGTTGCATGGGTTTCCTGTATGCAATGCGTCGCTTCATGTCATAGATGCGCAAGCGCATTTTGGCGTTTCCGTGGACGCTTGCCTGCTGATCGTTCATACGGGATGCGCGGAATTCCCTCCAGTCGCGAGAACATACACGGACTTGTCCTTTGCGTCCAAATCCAAGACTATCGGCCTCCATGGGAAAGAGCTGGTTGCCGATCTCGATCTCTTCAGCCAGTTCAAGGACATGGAGGGAACTTCTTACTATACATGGCGGTCCGGCGTTAAGCATGACGCGGCACGCGTGATGGAGTTTTATCGCGATGGCGAAGTCTTGAAAAACGGAGCGGGCGAAATTGTGGACATCGAGAATCCGTACCTTTACCCGCTTCTGAAATCGTCGGACTTGGCAAACGGCGTGCTAAAACCCTCGCGATACGTATTGCTGACTCAACGCCATCCTGGCGACGATACGGGTGCCATAGAGAGTCTAGCCCCAAAGACATGGGCCTACCTCACGAGCCATGGCGACTTGCTCGATGCAAGGCGGAGCATCATTTACCAAAAACGCCCACGTTTCTCCATATTCGGAATAGGCGACTATGTATTTTCTCCGTGGAAGGTGGCCATTTCCGGCCTCTACAAGACGCTTCGATTCCGAGTGATTGGTACGCTGAACGGGCAGCCGATCATTGTCGACGATACCTGTTACTTCGTCCCGTGCCGTTCGGAGCATGAGGCACAGTTCGTTTCTTACCTACTCAACTCGGACCTCTGCCAACAGTTCCTTCAGTCGCTCGTATTTCCCGATGCAAAGCGTCCGGTGACAGTGGATATTCTGAGCAGAATCGATCTTCGACGACTGGCGGAACGTCTTGGCGTCGAATCCGAGGCAAAGGAAGTGCTGGCGGATGCCGCGTATTACGAAAACCGGCAATCTCTCCTGGTGTGCGAGTCTTCAGGTGAATATCGGATAGCGAAGGCAAAGAGTCCCATCTCGTCGCGACGGGGTCGCCGGTCGTCTTGAGACCATCTGGCAACGCTCGCGTTGAATGAATCGAAAACAATGTCGTCCGGCAAATGCCACTGAAGATGCGCATGGTTGGGGGAAAAGTGTATTCTGTCGGCATTCCACGGTAAGGAGAGGCAGGTTCATGAGCAAGATCAGGGTGCGGTTCGCCCCGTCGCCGACGGGTTTTTTCCATATTGGCAATGCGAAGACGGCATTGTACAACTGGCTGTTCGCGCGGAGTTGCGGCGGCACGTTCATTCTGCGGCTCGAGGACACGGATGTCGAGCGCAGCAAGGAAGAGTATGCCGAGGTCTTGGCGGACTGCCTGCAATGGCTTGGCCTCGATTGGGACGAAGGTCCCGCGTTCAGGAACGTTCCGGCCAAGGGCGCGTTCGGTCCCTACCGACAGTCGGAGCGCACGGAACTCTACCGGAACGAGGCAAACCGTCTGCTAACCGAAGGCAAGGCGTACAAGTGTTTCTGTTCGAAGGAAGAACTCGATGCGGAACGCGAACGGGCCGCCGCCGAGAAGCGTCCGCCGCGATACAACCAGAAGTGCCGCAACCTGACGCCGGAGGAAATCGCCGCCAAGGGCGATGCGCCCTACGCGGTCCGATTCAAGGTCATGGAAGGCGTTACGGAGATTGACGATATCGTCCAGGGCATCGTGCGGACCGACAACAAGGAGGTGGACGACTTCATTATCGTGAAGCCGAACGGCGATCCGATCTTTCACCTCGCGGTCGTGGTTGACGACGGCCTGATGAAAGTCACGCACGTCATTCGGGGCGACGATCACATGACGAACGCCGTGCGGCATGTCATGCTGTTCAAGGCGTTGGGTTACGAATTGCCGATCTTCTGCCACCACCCGCTCGTTCACGACGAGAAGGGCCAGAAGTACAGCAAGCGTCTTCCGGGCGCGAACGTTCTCGATTGGCGGCGCGACGGCTATCTGCCCGAAGCGTTGATCAACTACCTTGCGCTGCTCGGCTGGACGCCCGCGGACGGCAGTGAAATCCTGACGCTCCACCAACTTGCTCGCCAGTTCACGCTTGAACGCCTCAGCCCGTCGCCGTCGCGCTTCGATATCAAGAAGGCGCAATGGCTGAACGGACAACACATGCGCATGCTGTCCGTCGAGGCTTTGCGCGACCGCGTGTTGCCGATATTGAACGCGGCAGGATTCGACACTTCGTCAAAGTCCGCCGAATGGCTGACGCGGATGACGGCGATTTGCCAGGAAAAGATCAAGGTGCTGAACGACATTGTTCCGTACACGGACTTTTTTTTCGCGGAACCGGCGGCGTATGAAGAAAAAGCCGTGCGAAAATTGTGGCAGGCCAATGGCGCGGCGGACACGATGCGAACCATCCGCGACACGATGGCCGAACTGGATGTGTTGACCGCCGATTCCCTCAAGCAGCGTTACGAGGCGCTGGCGGAGTCCTCCGGCCAAGGTGTGGGGCACTACATTCACCCGACGCGGCTCGCACTGACCGGCAAGAGTGTCGGACCGGGCCTCTACGAACTGGCCGAGTTGCTGGGCAAGGAAATGTGTCTCGCGCGCATCGATCGCGCGATACAATACATTGAGGAATTGAACCGCTGACTGTTGCGCGGGTCCTGATCGCAATCGCAATGGCCAGGATTGAGTTTTTTCGCCCATGGGGTGTTCGATCGCAATGTGTCGTAAATCCTTGGCATCCCTCCGTGCAATGAAAATGAATTCTGGGGACCGGGCCGTAGGATGACGGAAGGGGCCCCGTTACACGCCATCGGATGCAAAGGTCATTTGGAAAGGTTCCAATCTCGGTGCTAAGATGAATCGAGCGTGGAACGAAGCGAGGTTGCGTTATGAAAGGCGTTCTCAAACGATTCGTGGTTGTTTCGGCGTGTGTGTTGTTGGGTGTGGCGGGGTTCGGCTGGTGGTATGCGCATCCGGGGCGCGGTCCGCGCGAGCGCGTCAATCCCGCCGCGAAGGCGTATGTTGAAACCATCGAGGGGACGACGGTCCTGCATGTGAAAGGTTCGCCGTATGAAATGGGTTACCAGCACGGGGCCTTGTTGAAGGACTCGATTCACAAGGGGCTGGCCGCGTTCAACAATCTCCTGAAGATGGGCAGCAAGGAAACCGGCGTGCCGGTATTCGTATTGAATTTCGCGCTGGATTGCGTGTACCGCGGCTGCGCGCCGTATATTCCGGACCGGTACAAGCGCGAGATGGAAGGCGTCGCGGACGGTTCGGGCATATCGTTGCGCGCACTACGACGTCTGCACGTCATTTCGGAGGTGACGGAGCGTAATTGCAGCGCATTCGCCGTGTTCAAGTCGGCGACGGCCGACGGCAAACTTTATCACGGCCGGAATTTTGACTGGAACATGGATGCCGGCTTGCAGGACAACCCCATTCTGATTTTATACGAGCCGGACGGTTATGTGCCGTTCGCGTCGGCGGGGTACGCGGGACTGGTCGGTGTGCTTTCAGGCATGAGCATGGAAGGCATCTGCATCAGCCAGATTGGCGCCGTCACGCGGGACGGCCGTTCATTCGGCGTGCCGCTCATGTTCCTCCTGCGGCGGTTTCTCGAAGAGTCCCGCTGTGTCGAGGATGCGACCCGCATCGTCAAGCATGCCCGCCGCACGGTCGGATACAACTATGTCGTGTCCGACGGCGACCGGCGCGAGGCGCGCGCCTATGAAACCTCGGCGCATCATTGCGCGGTGTTCACGGCCGGCGACCCGCGCGAGACCGTCGAGTATGCCATACCGATCCGGGATGCGGTGTTCCGCGCGGACGAGGCGATGGATCAGACTGTCCGGCGTTTCCAGACCTGTGCGGGCGGCTATCCGAACATGCCCTACGGCAGCGATTCCTACGACCATCGCTACAAGGGCATGGCCACGGACATCAAGGCATCATTTGGAAAGATTGACGCGAATGTTGCGCTTGAGATTCTCAAAAAAGCGGCCATGCGAAACGTCAATCTCCACAGCGTATTGTGCAACGTGACGGATCGCGAGATGTGGGTCGCCCACGCGAAAGGCGCGGAGGATGCGTGGAAACAGCCGTATGTTCATTACGATTTGCGGCAATTATTCCTACCGCCGGCGCAAAGAGGGAAATAGGCTGAAGGATGAAGGATGAAATGGGTGCAAAGACCACGGAGCACGAACCCCATTCCTCAACCCCGCTAGCCTGAAAATCGAAAGGATAGCCGCATGAACATGCCGGGATTTTTTGACAACCCGCACATTATCCATGCGCTGGCGGCGCATCTGCCCGTCGCCATGGCGCTGCTGGGCGTCCTTTTGGCGCTGATGTGCGCCGTGACACAGATGAAGAACGTGCCGCTGCGCCGGCTCGCCATCGGCTGGTACGCGTTCATGGCGGCCATCTCCCTCTTGACCATCTTGACGGGAGAACGCACGCTCGGCCAAATTCCGGGATCCGTCGCGAAGGAAGTGCGCGATGCCATCGCCATGCACCAAATGTTCGCCGAAAATGTTTGGATAGTCGCCCTGTTTACGACGCTTATCGCCATATTCTGCGGCGCGAAAAGAGACAACGTTCGGAATACATTCACGGTCTTGATGGTCATGGCCAGTTTGGCCGCCATGGCATGGACGTCCGCCGCCGCATGGTACGGCACGGCGCTCGTTTATCGCGATGGCGTCGGAACGCCCAAGCCGGCAACCGTTGCCGTGGAAGCGTCCGGCGCACCGGCCGCACCGGAATTGATGCCCGATTTGCCTATGCCGTCGGAACGGTCCGCCATGCCGGAAACCGCGCCCGGGGAAAAGATGCACGCACCGCCCATACCACCGCCGCCGCCCTTGTCCGCCACGCACGAGCCCTATTTGGGTCGCTTGACGAAAGTGTGGGATGGCGTGTTCAATTTCCTCTGGCCCACGCATTGAACGGCCGCGTTCGACGTTTTCGGGGAGTGTGCGATGAAGATTGACATGAGCCTTTCGGTGCGAACGATCAGGGAGCCGTTGTCCCGATTCTTCGCGATGGCGGGACCGAAAATCGCCCGGTTGCACTCGACATGGGATCCAGCGAAAGGCGCGCCCGTATTCACAGTGCGCGGGCGGTACACGACGCGCGGCTGGACGGAATGGACGCAAGGATTCGTCGGCGGGCTTCCCATCCTGCAATTCGACGCGACAGGTGACGAACGATTCTGGCGGATCGGCCGCGAGTACACATTCCATCACATGGCCTCGCATGTGAGCCATACCGGAGTACATGATCACGGCTTCAACAACGTTTCGACGTATGGCAATCTACGGCGGCTTGCGCTCGAAGGCCGCGTTTCGGAATCGGCGGACGCGATTGCGTTTTATGAATTGGCGTTGAAAGTCAGCGGGGCCGTACAGGCCTCGCGCTGGTCGCGACTGGCCGACGGAACGGGATTCATCCACTCGTTCAACGGGCCGCACTCGCTCTTCAGCGACACGATCCGCTCGTGCCGATCGCTGATCGTCGCGCACCAACTCGGCCATTGCCTCATGGGCGAACACGATGCGCGAATATCGCTGCTCGACCGCGCGATCCAACACATCCGCAACACGTCGCGTTACAACGTCTATTTCGGCGAAGGCCGCGATGCCTACGACGTCCGGGGCCGCGTCGCCCACGAGAGCATCTTCAACATGACCGACGGCCGGTACCGCTGCCCGAGCACGCAACAGGGCTATTCGCCGTTCAGCACATGGACGCGCGGCCTCGCGTGGATCATCCTCGGTTACGCCGAGGAACTCGAAGCCTTCGCCACGCTGGACGATTCCGAGTTCGAACCGTTCGGCGGACGAAAAGACATCGAGTCGCTCATGCTTGAAACGGCGGCGGCCACCGCCGACTTCTATATCGCCAACACGCCCTCGGACGGCATCCCCTATTGGGATACCGGCGCGCCCGGTCTGGCGAACATGCCGCGTCATCTTGAGAAACCGGCCCAGATTGACAATCCATGCGAGCCGGTGGACAGTTCCGCCGCCGCCATCGCCGCGCAAGGCCTGTTGAGATTGGGCCGGTATTTGGAAGAGAAATACGGGGGCACTTCTTTTCGCGGGAAACGAAGTTCCCCGGTGCCCCCTCAAGAAAAGCGGGGCAGAAAGTACTGGCAAGCAGGATTGACCGTTGCGAAGACGCTGTTTGCGCTGCCGTACCTGTCCGAGAACCCGAAGCATCAAGGCCTGTTGCTGCATTCGGTGTATCATCGCCCGAACGGTTGGGATTACATCCCGCCCGGCAAGCATGTCCCGCAAGGCGAATCGTCCATGTGGGGCGATTACCACGCCATGGAGTTGGCGGTTTATCTGAAACGGGGGTTGGATGGAAAACCATTTCCCAACTTCTTTGGGCCTTCCACGCCTGACGCGAATCATCCGCGGGCGCAGGTTGGTTGAGGTAGGGATGATGGATGCACGTGACATCCGTTCGGAGCTAAAGCATGCCGCGAATGCAGGGATAGCGAGGGGACTTGCGCGCTTCTTTAAGACCGGCAAAGGCGAATACGGCGAGGGCGACCAGTTTCTCGGCGTGATCACTTCGGAACAGAGACGAATCGCGAAAGCCTACCTCGCGCACAAGACTCCTCCGTCGGTGGATCGAACGTTATCGGTGGTTCAGATGCTCTTTCGCGGCGGCTATCATGAAGAGCGCTCAACCGCGTTGATGATCCTCGTGCATCAATACCGGAGAAGCGACGCCGAAGACAAGCATCGTATCTTCAATTTCTACATCAAGAATCTCCGTTACGTCAACAATTGGGACCTCGTCGATTCAAGCGCGCCGCAAATTGTCGGCGATTATCTGCTGGACAAGGATCCGGCGATTCTGTTTGAATTGGCGAAGCGCGAAGATGTATGGGCACGCCGCGTCGCCGTGCTTGCCACGTTTGTATTTGTGAAGACTGGGCGCTTTGGCGAAACGCTGGCGCTGGCCGAGTTCCTGCTCATCGAGCGGAAGGATCGGCACGACCTGATGCACAAAGCCGTTGGATGGATGTTGCGCGAAATAGGTAAACGCGACGAGAGCGTCTTGATTGCGTTTCTGGATCGATTCGCGGCGCAGCTGCCGCGCACGGCATTGCGCTACGCGATCGAAAAACTCGACCAAAAGAAACGGCGTGAGTATCTGCGGTTGGGCCGCCAATCGAATGTCTCTTGGATGGCCAGATGAAGCCGCTTCTGTACGTTCTTTATCCGCGACAAAGAGGACAGGCATATGAAAACGCATTGCATCGGCATCATCATGAACGGCGTGACGGGGCGTATGGGGACGAATCAGCATTTGATTCGATCGATATTGGCCATCCGCGCGCAGGGCGGGTTGCGCATCGGCGACGGCGAGACGATTGTCCCGGAACCAATACTGGTTGGGCGCAACGAGGCGAAATTGAAAGTGCTGTCCAAGGCCCATGGCGACCTGCCGTATGCGACGGACCTCGCGCCGTTGCTAAAGGACGACCGGTATCCGCTGTATTTCGACGCGCAGACGACCGCGCTGCGATACGAGGCGGTCAAACAGGCCATCGCGGCGGGCAAGCATATCTACTGTGAAAAGCCGACCGCCCTGAATTCGGCGGACGCGATGGATCTTTACCGGCTCGCCTGCGACGCGGGCGTCCGCCATGGCGTCGTGCAGGACAAACTCTGGCTGCCCGGCATCATGAAACTGAAATACCTGATAGATACCGGCTTCTTCGGGCGCATCCTCGCCGTGCGCGGCGAATTCGGCTACTGGGTGTTTACGGGCGAGAAACAGACCGCGCAGCGTCCCTCGTGGAACTATCGAAAGGCGGAAGGCGGCGGGATCATCCTCGACATGCTCTGTCATTGGCGGTACGTGATCGACAACCTGTTCGGCAACGTGACCGGTGTGTCCTGTCTGGCCGCGAACCATATCCCCGAACGGTGGGACGAACGCGGCGCGCGCTACGACAGCGATGCCGAAGACGCCGCCTACGCGACCTTCACGACCGATCAAGGCATTGTGTGCCATTTCAACTCGTCGTGGTGTACCCGCGTCCGCCGCGACGATTTGTTGACGATTCAAGTGGACGGCGTGAAAGGGTCTGCCGTCGCCGGATTGCGCGCCTGCTGGGTCCAGAGCGATGCTGAAACGCCAAAGCCGGTCTGGAACCCCGATATCGAAAATCCGATCGACTTTCGCGCAGGCTGGATGCGCATGCCCGACAACCAAGTCCACGAAAACGCGTTCAAGGCGCAATGGGAACGTTTCCTGCGCCACCTTGTCCTTGGCGAGCCGTTCCCGTGGGATCTCAAGGCCGGCGCCAAAGGCGTCCAACTCGCCGAACTCGGCTATGAATCTTCGAAACGCCGGACTTGGCTCGACGTGCCGGACTTGGCTTAATCAAGAGGCGCCGGACGCTTGTTGCCGTCCGGACAACTCCACCGTGCAAGAAAAGGGGAGGGGGAGACAGATGGGATGAAGCAGGGGAAGTAAATGCCTTTTTTCTTTTGCCGATTCCAATAGATTGGGCGGGGTGTCCGGAAGGCTGGCGCTCAGCGATGGGGATAGGCCCAGCGTTCCATGCGTTGATCCTCGTTTTTCATGCGCCAGCGAAGCATACGTTGGGCGTAGTAGGCCACGGTTGCAGCGTAGCGGGGATTGTCGGCGAGGTTGTCGAATTCGCCGGGGTCGTGTTGGAGATCGAAGAGAAGCGGCGGAAAATCGGCGCGGCCGAACTGGATGTATTTGAAGGCCTCGTCGCGCAAGACCCAGAGCAGGCATTCGTCGGGATCGAAGTCCGGCAGGTCGCGGGCCAGGGTGCGGAAATCGAATTCGTAGTGGATTTCGGTTCGGGCCGGCGTGTCCGGCGCATGGCGCACATGGCCGAGGAAACTGTGTCCCTGAAACCGGTCCGGCATGGGAAGGCCGGCGTAGTCGAACAGGGTCGGCGCAATGTCTATTGACTCGACGAACGCGCCGACGCGCGTTCCCCGGGTGGCGTCCGCCTTTGGCGATGGATCGCGGACAATGCACGGAATGTGCATCGTGCCATCGTGAAAATGGCCCTTGTCGAGCAGGTAATGGTCGCCGAGATAATCGCCGTGATCCGACGTGAAAACGATCAGGGTGTTGTCCCAATAGCCGTTTTTCTTGAGCGAATCGAAGAGTTGTCCCAAGCAGACATCGAGTTCCGTGATCATTCCGAAATAGGCGGCCTGGTACTCGTGCAGTTCGCGTTCGTCCATCAGGGAAGGGGTTCGCCGGGCCATGCGCATGTAGGGGTGCGGGTCTACAAGTTCTTGGGGACGCCGCGTGGGCGGCGGCATGGGCGCGGACGCGTACATCGCGTGATACGGCGCGGCGCAAACGAGCGGTCCGTGCGGCTTGATGTAGTTCACGCTCAGAAACCATGGCGCGGGCGGGCGGGCGTCCAAATAGTCGGCCACGCGTGATGTATGAAAACGGCACTCGCTGTCCTCGGCGAGGTATTTTGCCGGAAACACGCAGGGAAGGTGTCCGCCCGTTCCTTCCGGCGGGACATTCGGTTCGTGGATGGCGTAATGGTTGCACCATGCTTCCGGGTACCCCTTGGCCCGGAGGTAGTCGAAGTATTCCCGCGAATCGTGTTCGTGGTCGAGAACGACCTCGAATCCGGGGAGGAAATTGTCGTAATCCAGCCGGGTCCGGCGCGGGTCGTCCGGCGCGCAGAGGGCCGGATCGAGCGCGTAGTCGTTGTAGCCGCTGATCGCCGCGTGATGGCCGCGCTCGCGGAAATACACGGCGATGTTGTCTTCCGCGCGTTCGAGCGGCGTCATGTTGTTGACCGACCGCGTCGAGCACATGTACCGGCCCGTGTACAGACACATCCGGCTGGGGCCGCACGGTGCGCTTTGCGCGAAACAATTCGTAAAAACCGCGCCGTCCCGCGCAAGCGCATCGAGGTTCGGGGTATGAACGACGGGATGTCCCGCCGCGCCGAAAGCGTCATGACGAAACTGATCGGCGATGATCAGCAGAATGTTTTTCGGTTTTTCAACCACGCTCACTTCGATGATTCTACCTGTTCCGGCAATTTTTCAACGCGCCGACATAGTATGAGGCAAATGGCCGGAAATGCAAGGCATCTACTCCTCCGAAAATGCGCTCCGACATTATCACGCCGTTCGTCATCGTAATTTAAGAGTACCGAGTTCTTGCATGTGTTCATTCTGAACGCGCACGGGAGATCCTTTGGGCGCGGAATGTAGGACAGACTGTCCAGTCTGTCTTTTCCGAAGCCACGCCATGTCTGCGGACGAACAGGCTGGACAGCCTGTTCCACTTATTCGGCCCTGTTTTTTCCATGTCGCTTTGCTGAAAAAAAGTTTGATTACGGCAAGATTGTGGTATATTTGGGACGAAGTGGTATGACAACTTGAGAAGAAGGGAATGTAATCAGGAAGTGGTCGCGATTGCCGCGAAACCCAACGGAGGCGCTCAAAATGAAGACGCGTGGATTTACCCTGATCGAGTTGTTGGTGGTCATCGCAATCATTGGCATTCTGGCGGCGATATTGTTGCCTGCGCTTGCACGGGCGCGCGAATCGGCGCGCCGCGCGAGTTGCGCCAATAATCTCAAGCAGATGGGCGTGGTGTTCAAGATGTATGCGAACGAGGCCCGCGCCCAGTTGTTTCCGCCGATCATCCGATGCCGGATTGACAAATCCCTTGCCAACGACTGCAAAACGTGCAACGCGGGGGTGAGTTTTGGCGAAGCCCTCTTCCCCGACACGGCTTCGCTGTATCCGGAGTATCTGACCGATTGGAACATTCTTTTGTGCCCCTCTTCGACCGATCACAACATCGTTGGGCCGGACAAGGAGTGGTTTTGTCCGCCTGGCGGTCCGGGCAGCGTTTTTTGCCCCTTGCTCACCTGGAATCTCAACTACGTTTATTACGGCTGGGCATTCAAACCGGAGCATTACCTCAATAATCCGCAGCAAGACCTGAACGATACGCGGGATATCATCACGTCCGGCGTGCTTCGGATGGCCTTTTTGCAACTATTGATTGCCGGCAATCCCCTGGCGAGTCCGGTACTGCCGCCAATCGTGGATGCGGTGGAAAAGGCTTGGGAAACCGGCAATTACGACATTTTCGACCGGGATATCCCCGTTACGGGAACGGAAACGGTGTACCGGCTACGGGAAGGCGTCGAGCGTTTCTATATCACCGACATCAACAACCCGGCGGCCACGACCCAAGCCCAAAGCGAATTGGCGATCATGCACGATGACGTGAATGGCAACACCATGCACTTCAACCACGTGCCCGGCGGCGGCAATGTTCTGTACCTCGATGGCCATGTCGCGTTTATTCGCTATCCGGGCGACTGGCCCATTTGCGCGACGTGGACATCGCTCACGGGTTCGATAAACACTCTGCTTTGATCGCCGTGATCGCGCATGGCGGACTCGCTCGCCCCCTTTCGCCGGTCGTCGAAAGCCGCCGCGTTTTTGCTAGGCCTGCTTGTCGTTCGGCGGGGTCGTGGGCTTGTCGCTGTCCTCTTGGGGTCGGACGCTGTTCTTGAATTCGTTGATGGCCGTGCCCAACTGCCTGCCCAAATCCGGCAACTTGCCGCCGCCGAAAATGATAAGCACGATGATCAACAGAATGATCAAGTGGGTTGCACTGAGACCGAACATGTATAAACCTCCATTCGCCGCGCTGGCGTTTCTGACGGCGTCCGCGCGGATGGGCCGCTGCATGGTCTGGCGCGCATTCGCCAGATAAACTCAACCAACGAAAATTCTAACCCAAACCCGTTCGATTGTCAAAGAAATTGCGCAAGACCGCAATCCCCGGCTAAGGAAGCGATTGGGGCGGGTCATGTCAAATTGAGTCGGCGAGG